>NZ_JBYIPT010000010.1:0-95100 GCF_057707225.1 Microbacterium sp. bgisy189
CCCCCCCCCCCCCCCCCCCCCCCCCCCCCCCCCCCCCCCCCCCAGCGCCGTGCCGAGGGCGACGTACACGCTGACGGTGTTGCGGCCGACTGTCTGCGCGCTGCGCAGCGCATCGACGGCTGCGACGTGGTCACCGGCCCGAGCATGCGCTTCTGCGGCGGTGACGAACCAGACTGCCGCGCTGCCATCGTCTCCCGCCGCGGCGAAATGACGGCCGACGCGGTCCGCGGCGGCCGGGCCGATCCCTGACCGACGGGCGAGTGCGTCAGCCGCACGCGCGTGGAGGAGTCTTTCACGGGCGAGCGGAAGGCCTTCTCGGCAGACGTCGGCGACGAGCCGGTGCGCGACCCGCACCTCCGAGGCATCCGTCGCCCCGGCCACAGTGATCAGCCCCACGCCCGTGCCCTCTGCAATCGCCGCGCCGGTCTCGTCGGCGGTGCGCCCAGCGACGTCACGCAGCAGATCGGTGTCCACAGGTGTCGCGAGCACGGCCAGCGCCTCGATGATCTGCCGTGTGGTGTCGCCGACGGCGAGCAGGCGATTGAGCACCCCCGCCGCCGCTCCCTCTACGGCGGCGAGTTCCTCATCCGGTCGCGCGGGCGCGGTCACCGCCGACCGTGCAATCGCGCGATCTGCGCTCTCCGGAGCCTGGAGCGTGCCGGTGCGCACGCGCTCCATGAGCGCCTGGGTGGTCGGCAGCGGTGCGATGCCGAGCTGGGTGTCCAGCACCTCGACGAGAGTCCTGTACGCGGCGAACGCTCCGGGGCGATCACCTTGGGCCGCGAGCAGGTGGATCAGGTCGACGTGCGCCGGTTCGGCGAGAGGATCCACGGCGATCCGCCGCCGGGCGTGGCCGAGCGCATCACCGGGGCGCCCTCCGCGCAGTGCGTGAGTGACGAGCATGCCCAGCACGAGGGACAGGTCATCGCGAAGGCTCGCAGCGATGGTCACCTGCCACTGGTCGAACTCGCGCGCGTCCCGAAGCGAGAATCCGTCGAGGAAGTCGCCGGTGAAGCGCTCTGCCGCTCGGCCCCAATCCGACGAGGCATCGGAAGCTACCAGGCGTCGAAACTCGACGGCATCGCAGCGAACGCGTCCGCCGTCCAGTGAGATCGCATCCCCGTCGACGATGATCTCCGGCACCGCGGCTGCAGCGACCGAGAGCGTGCGGCGCAGTGCGGCGCGCGCATGCGACCGGTCGAGATCGGTCCAGAGGATCTCGCACAGCGCGTCGCGGCCGATGGTCCGTTCTTCGACGCTGAGGTAGGCGAGGAGTGCGACGGCCTTTCGCGTGTCGAAGCGGACGTTCACCGCATCGCGGCGCACACGGGGTGGTCCGAGCCATCGGAAGTCCAGCATGCAGGCGACGGTAGCGCTCAACCGTAACGGCGGGCAATGCTCGAGTGTCCAGCCGTAACGCTCTCGGAACGCCCGCTGTGGCACCTTCGGGGCATGCCGAAGACCAGCCGTGCGGAGAGACGTGTTATGCGCGCCGAGCAGGTCCAGCCCGCCGAGCACATCGAGATCGAGATCGACGAGCAGGATCCGGTGCTGCGCTACCTCGCCACTACCTCGGGCCCCCTCGACATCGCCGCGCTGCCCCATTCCCCTGCGACTGAGCGGATGCGGGAGCAGGGCGTTCAGGTCATCGTGCCACTGGTCACCAGCGGCGAACTGGTCGCCCTCATCGCGCTCGGCCCGCGACGGTCGGAGCGCGGATACGCCCGCAGCGACAGGCGGCTGCTCGATGCGCTCGCGCGTTACGCCGCTCCTGCGCTCCGGCTCGGGCAGATGATGCGCGCTCAGGAGCGCGAGGCGCGCGACCGCGAGCGGATCGAGCAGGAGTTGCATGTCGCTCAGCTGATCCAGCAGCAGTTCCTCCCCACCGAGCTGCCCGAGCTCGGGGGCTGGCATCTCGACGCCTTCTACATGCCGGCGCGCACCGTCGGCGGCGACTTCTACGACGTGATCGATCTCGGCGGTGACCGTGTGCTGGTCGTCGCCGGAGACGTCACCGACAAGGGCGTGCCGGCCGCGCTCGTGATGGCGAGCACACATGCACTGCTGCGCTCGGCCGCTCAGAACTCGGCGCATCCCGGCGAAGTGCTGCAGCGCGTGAACGAACTGCTCGTGACGCAGATTCCCGCCAGCATGTTCGTGACGTGCCTGGCGCTGAGCATCGATCTGACCACCGGTGCGGCGACGTTCGCGAACGCGGGACACAATCTCCCCTACGTGCGCCGTCGAAGCGGCGAGGTCGAGCAACTCTCTGCCCGCGGCATGCCGCTGGGCTTGATGCCGGGCAGTCAGTACGACGAGACCCGCACCACGATCGGGCTCGGCGAACTCCTGCTGCTCTACAGCGACGGGATCACCGAGCAGCACGACGCGCACGGAGAGATGTTCGACTACTCGCGCACCGAGGCGGTCGTTCGGAATGCGACAGGCAGCGCCGACCTGGTCCACCGTGTCACGGCCGTCCTCGCGGAGTTTCAGGGCGACGTCGAGCAGGAGGACGACATCACGCTGGTGGCGCTCCATCGGGGCGCGGCGGGCGCGAGCACCGACACGGTGCGATTCGCGGTCCCCAGTGAGCTCGGCAACGAGCGCGAAGCCATGGATCGTGTCGCGGCCATCGTCGGCGATGCTCTCGCCGCGGAGCGCCTCGACGCGCTCAAGACCGCCGTGAGCGAGATGGCGATGAACGCGATCGAGCACGGCAACCGCGCCGATCCGCGACTGGACTGCGAAGTGACGGTGCGTCGCACGGCCGAGACCGTGGTCGTGGAGATCGCCGACTTCGGCCGTGGCCGCCACGAGATGCCTGACGTCCCCGACCTCGACCTCAAGCTCGCGGGGCTCCAGTCACCCCGTGGATGGGGCCTCTTCCTCGCCCGGAGCCTCGTCGATGACATCGAGGAGTTCAGCGACGGTGACCGACACCTCGTTCGTCTGACCATGCGCGTTCGCGCGGCCGAAGGAGTCAACCGATGAGCATCGACGTCTCCGTGAAGACCCTCGAGGACGAAGCGGTCCTGCTTCTCAGTGGCCGGATCGACCGCGAAGCCGCTGCCGAACTGGAATCGGCATGGATATCGGCACGCGCGACCTCGCCGTCCACTGTCCTGCTCGACTTCAGCAGGATCGACTACATCAACTCCACCGGCATCGCACTCATCGTGGGCTTCATCACGCAGGCGCGCGCCTCCGGCGTCAGCCTCCGAGCGGCCGGGCTCACTGAGCACTACCGCCACATCTTCGATATCACCCGACTCAGCGACTACATCGAGATCGCCTAGGAGCGCAGCATGCCCGCGAATCCAGCCACATTCATCACCACCGACCTCGGATCGGGCGCAGCATCCGTCGCGGTGCATGGCGAAGTCACGAACGCGTGCGAGCAGCCGCTGCTCACCGCGCACGAGCAGGCCACGGATGCCGGCGCCCGGCGCATCGTGCTCGACTTCACGGGCATGGACTACATGAACAGCGGAGGCATCGGCCTGATCGTCACGATGCTGGTGCGTGCTCAGCGCAGGAATCAGTCCGTCGCCGCGGTCGGTCTCACCGAGCACTACCGGCAGATTTTCCAGCTCACCCGTCTCGACGAGGCGATCGGCCTGTACGACGACATCGAGACCGCGACACGGAGTTGAGGTGGCGAAGATGACGAGTTCCGAGCCGGGCCCGCGCAACGAGGGCCACTGGGCGAAGCCGGTCGATCGCCTGCACGTCGAGGGTGCGGCGAGCGAGAAGGCTTTCAACGTCGAGGGCAAGCGGGTCGCCGGCCCGCAGCAGGCATTCGGCTCCCTCTGGGACCGCACCTTCACCATCGCCCTCGGCACCGCGATCGCCGCGGAGGCGCTGGTCGCCGACTGGAAGGCGCACTTCGGCGACTTCTGGCCGAAGAATGCGACCTTCCACGCCACAGGGACGATCAAGGCCGGCGACGTCACTCCGTTGACGACCGGCGGGCTCAGCACCGGAATCCTCGTGATGTACGAGGATGACACCTCGTTCTCGTACATCACGCCGGAAGGTCACATGTTCGGCGCCATGATTACTTTCTCGGCGCGCAGTGAGGATGCCGGAACGGTCGCCGAGATCCGGATGCTGGTGCGCCCCTACGACCCGGTCATCCAGCTCATGTTCCCCATGGTCGCGAAGGTCGAAGCGGACTTCTGGAAGCAGACGCTGCGCAATATCGCCGCCAAGCACGGTGTCGCGGGGGCAGAGCCGACGGAAGTCACCGTGTGCGTGGACCGGCTGTTCATCTGGCGCAACTGGACGAACGTCTTCCACGGCGTGTTGATGAGCAACGTTCGACACCGCCTGGCCGGGCGGCGGGGATCTTCGCAATGACCGTATCCGGGCCGACCGCTCCCATCCTGCGATACGCGCTGCTCTCGCTCGGTGTGGCCGCGTTCATCGTCGTCGGCGTCATCAGCACGGTGGCCGGCTCCCCGACGATGCTCATCTCCTTCACAGGGTTCTCCGTCGTCGGGGCGCTCATCCTGGCTCGGCAGCCCCGCAACGGCGTCGGCTGGCTGCTGTTCGGCCTGGGACTCATCGCGACGGCATCCGGCCTGCTCGAGATCTTCGCCAGACAGACGGGCTCGGTCCACGTGGAAGCCATCCATACAGGCATGGCGTGGCTCGTCTGGGGGACGATGCCACTGATCGGCCTGTTCTTTCCGACAGGCAGGGTGCAGACGCGATTCGGTCAGTGGGTGCTGCGGGCCGCGATCGCGGTGGTGGGTGTGGCAGCGATCGCAGCCCTCTTCGGCGATGAGTTGGAGTCAGGTCGGGCAAACCCGCTGGCGCGCACCGCGTTGGCGGCGCAGATCGATCTGTTCAACTCCGTTCTCATCTATCCGCTGTTCTTCGTGATCGTCATCTGCATCCTCGTCGACGTCGCGGTGCGCTGGGCGCGTGCCGGCAGCGTCGAGCGCCTGCAGTACCGGTGGCTGGTGTTCGGGCTGGCCGTCGTCATCGTCGACATCATCTCCGTAGGAATCCTGTCCGCGATCCTCCCCGACGATTCGCCGTGGTTCGCGGTCTTCGGCGTGCTCGGGGTTGTCGTCAACTTCATTCCTGTGGCGATCTACATCGCCGTCAGCCGCCATGGTCTCTACGACCTCGGCCGGGTCGTCTCCCGAACCATCAGCTACGGCCTCATCCTGATGGTCGTGGTCGGGATCTACGTCGGGGTGGTGATCGGGGTCGGCTCGCTCGTCCCCGCCGACAACCCGATCCCGGTCGCCGTGGCGACCCTCATCGTCGCGTCCGTGTTCCTCCCGCTGCTGCGCTGGCTGCAGCGCGGTCTGGACCGCCGGTTCGATCGCGCGCATTACAACGCCGAAGCCGTCGTCGAGACGTTCGGCAGCCGCCTCCGCTCCGAAGTCGATCCCGACACGATAGCTCCGGAACTGCTCGCGACCGTCGATCGCACGTTCCAGCCGACCACGATCGGCCTGTGGACGAGATGATCCGCCGGACCTGGATCGCCCATGCGCTCGCCCTCTACACCCTGACCGGGTTCGTCGCCTCCTTCTTCGCTCCGGAGGATCCGATCACCGCCGCGCGCCTGGCAGAGGCCGCGGGCAGCTCGAGCGGTGAGGCTCAGTCGTGGAATTCCGTCGTCGGGCTGCTGGCGATCAGCGTGTTCCTGCTCACCACACTTGCCACAGGCTGGCTGATCGCCTGGAAGCGCCCGGGCAACTCGCTCGGCTGGGTGATCCTCGCCATCCCGGTGCTGTTCGCGACCATGCCGATCCTGACCCTCGCCGGCTACTGGCTCATCCCCGTGGATGAGACCGCCGCAGGCTGGCTCCTGCTGATTGCGGGAGCCAACGGCGAGGCGAACATGAGCTGGCTGCCGCCCATCGGACTGCTCATGACCCAGGTGCCGTTGCGATTCCCCACCGGTCGTCTGCCGTCGGCCCGATGGCGCGCGTGGTCGTGGTTCACGATCGTCTGGATCGTGATCGCGACAGCGATCGGGAGCACCGCGCCCGAGGTCGCGGCACTCGGCGTCGGCTACGGAGTCGACAGTCCTCTCGCGTTCATTGCGTGGGGCGATGCGGCCGGCGTCGTCTCCGCGATCATCTTCAGCGTGCTCGGCATCGCCTTCTTCGGATCGCTCACCTCCCTGTTCGTGCGCTATCGCAGTGCGGATGCCCAGGAGCGCACGCAGCTGCGGTGGATGTTCTGGGGGTGCGCGGTCCCGATCACCCTGCTTGTGCTCTCGTGGGCGATCAGCGGTGCGCTGTCGGCAGAGCCGTGGGCCCGCGAGATGGACGTGACGGCGTTCGTTGCGCTGTCGTACTCGTTCATTCCGCTGTCGATCCTCTTCGCCGTCCTTCGCCTCGGGCTCTATGCGATCGACCGGATCATCTCGCGGACGATCTCCTACGCCCTCGTGCTGCTCACGATCGTCGGCATCTACGTCGGGATCGTGATCGGTGTCGGGTCGCTGTTCGACGGCGCCAACCAGGTGCTGGTCGCTCTTGCGACGCTGATCGCCGCGGCGGCGTTCCTCCCCTTGATGCGCTGGCTTCAGCGCGTGCTCGATCGGCGCTTCGATCGAGCACGGTACGACGCGGAGGCCGTCGTCGAGGAGTTCGGCAGCCGCATCCAGACTCAAGTCGACCCGGAGGCCACCGTCCCCGAACTCCGGCGCGCCGTCGAGCGCACACTGCAGCCCGCGACGGTGGGCGTATGGGTGCGCGGAGCCCCGCGATGACCAGGACCGCCGTGCTCTGGCATTCGATGCTGGTCGATGACCGCATGTGGGACAAGGTCGCGCCGGCGTTCGCTCAATCCCGCTACCTGTTGCGCATCAGCGGGCCGGGCCATCTCGGCGGCCCGCCGGCGCCGCGAGGATCATCACTCGACGACTGCGTGTCACTCGCTCGGAGCGGATGATGATGATCGCGCTCCAAAGCTCATTGCGCATCGTCGGCGCAACGCGCCCGATCCGACGAACAATCGCAGCGGGCATGCTCGCCGATCAGTCGAGGAAGCAGCGAACGGCAACCGCGTACCTGGATGACTGTCTGCTTCGCGCCGACAGATCGAGTCTGGCCCGCATGATCGGGGCAGTGTCGATCCGGCGGGCCGATCTCACCCCGCTGAGCGCCGACCTGACGATGCCCACGTTGTTCGTCTCGGGTGAGGAGGACCGCGTCTGGGGGCAGGAAGCCGCCCCCAGCCTGCGCCCCGCGCAACCGCCGCGCACCGTCGTCACCGTTCCGGGAGCGCGCCACCTCACCCCGTTCGAGGCGCCGACTGCCACGATGGATCTCGTGCACGCCTTCTGGAGTCGCGTTGACTGATCTCGATGCGGTCGTGGTCGGCGCGGGGGTCAACGGGCTCGTCGCGGCGGTCGTGCTGGCTGAGGCCGGGATGCGGGTCACGGTGATCGAGGCCGAGTCGCGCCCCGGCGGGGCGCTGCGATCCGAGGAGCTCACACTTCCCGGGTTCGTCCACGACATCGGGGCTACGGTCCTCTCGCTCGGCCTCGCCTCTCCCGCGATGCGCGCGCTGGGGATCACGCCCGCGGGGGTCGAGTTCCTGCACGCTGCGGCCCCACTCGGCCACGCGATCCGGCCGGGCGAGTCGGTGCTTCTCCGCCGGTCCCATCAGGAGACCGCAGCGGGTCTGGGACGAGACGGGCGACGTTGGTCGGCCGTGCTCGGCGGTCTCGCGGACCGATGGGAGGGACTCGCCGAGTCTGTGCTCGATCTCTCCCACCTCCCGCCCCGCGCCCCGCTCACGCTGGCCAAATTCGGTCTCCATGGCGGCTGGCCGGCGTCGACGCCGATCAGGCACGGCTTCCACCAGGAGCCTGCGCGAGCCCTGTTCGCCGGTCTCGCCGCCCACTCGTTCCTGCCGCTCACAGCCCTCGGGTCATCCGCGTTTGGGATCGTGCTCGGGTCCTTCGCGCACGCCGTCGGGTGGCCGGTCGCCGCCGGCGGGTCCGAGCGACTCGTCGACGCACTCGTCGCACGGTTGCGATCGCTCGGCGGCGACGTCGTCACCGGCACTCGGATCACCGACCTCGGCCAGCTGCCGAGCGCTCGGACCGTCGTCCTCGATGTGGATGCGCGGCAGTTTGCTCGCATCGCTGGAGACCGGCTGCCGGCACGCTACCGGCGTCGGCTCGAGCGCTGGCGCTACGGACCCGCGGCCTACAAGATCGACTGGGCGCTGGATGGGCGTATCCCCTGGACCGACGAGGAACTCGCCGCTGTCGGCACCGTTCACATTGGCGGCACCGCGGAAACAGTGATCGCGTCGGAGTCCGCAGTGGCCGCCGGTCGGGTCTCAGACGATCCGTATGTGCTGCTGGTACAGGCCAGCGTCGCCGATCCGTCGCGCGCGCCGATCGGCAAGCAGACGGGCTGGGCCTACATCCACGTGCCGAACGGCTGGCGCGGCGACGCGACCGTGCTTATCGAAGATCGCATCGAACGGTTCGCACCCGGGTTCCGCGAACGCATCCTCGCCCGCCACGTCTGGACGCCGTCCGCTCTCGAAGCGTGGGACGCGAACCTCGTCGGCGGCGACATCGGCGGCGGCGCGAACGATGTCGCGCAGCTGTTCGCCCGGCCGCGCCTGTCGCACGCGCCGTGGCGCACACCGCTCCGCGGCGTCTACCTGGCATCCACTTCGGTTCTGCCTGGCGGCGGTGCGCACGGGATGGCAGGTTGGAACGCCGCCCACGACGCACTGCGCCACCTCATCTCGTGAAGCACGCCGCAGTCCCCTCAAGTGCAGTGCCCGCAAAGGAGATGGAAGCCTGACCCGGAGTGAAGTTTTGGTGCTTTACCGGGAGTTTTGGTGGACCTGAGGGGACTCGAACCCCTGACCCCCTGCATGCCATGCAGGTGCGCTACCAGCTGCGCCACAGGCCCTCTGTCGCCGTCGAGGCAACTCGTCAAGCCTACTACATGCCGAACCGTGCTGAGGACCATGCCCGCTAATCGGCGCGGGCGGGGAGCTCCACAGGAATGACCGGACAGTCCTTCCACAGACGCTCCAGCCCGTAGAAGGTGCGCTCCTCTTCGTGGAAGACGTGGACGACGAGGTCACCGAAGTCCAGAAGCACCCAGCGCGCCTGGTCGCGGCCCTCGCGGCGCAGCCGCTTGAAGCCGTTCTCCAGCATCTTGTCTTCGATCTCGTCGGCGATCGCAGCGACGTTCCGCTCACTGCGTCCACTCACGAGCAGGAAGGCATCCACGAGCGGAAGAGGCTCCGACACGTCGAGCGCGACGAAGTCCTCTCCGCCCTTGCTGTCGGCGGCGGCCGCGGCGACCTGCACCAGTTCGCGGGTCTGTTCGGTGACGGCCATCAGAGCACTCCTGTCGCGATCGCCAGAATGAGCACGCCGGCGAGGGCCAGCGCGAGGACGCCCGCGGTGATCGCGAGGGCCATCATGAGTCGGCTGCCCTTTTCGGGTGCCGGCGGACGGATGATGTCTTCTGCACTCTTGATCGTGCTGATCGCCGAGCTCGCGGCGATCGGTGTCGGGGAGGATGCTGCCGGGATCTCGCCGTCGACGAGGACGGTGTCGACGTCCTTGCCATCGGCGGATCCTGGGACCGAACCGGTCGAGCCGTAGCTGTCGGGCAGTGAGAAGGTGCCGGTGATGATCACTTCGCCCGTGGCGGTGACGGGCGACGTCAGCGACGACGTCTCAGGCGTCTGAGAGAGGATCAGCGCGTTCGTCGACGACGAGGCGCCGTTGCCCTGGCGGGAAAGCAGGCGGTCGAACGACGGCGGCAATTCGACCTCGAGTGCGACGGGAGCCGGTTCTGCGGGTGCTTCCTCGGCAGCGGGCTGGTCCTCGGCCTGTTCAGCTTCGTCCTCGGCCTGTTCAGCCTCGTCCGCCGGTTCGGTCGATTGCTCGTTCGCGTCGGCGATGTCTTCCGAGACGGCGTCCTCGACGGCATCGGATGCCGACTCGTCCGCCTTCCCCGGGGCCTCGACAGCGGCAGTCGTGTCGGTGTCGTCATCGGATGCCGGTTCGACGACGTCCTCGACGACGTCCGCGTCCTCAGCGACATCCGGTTGCGCGGCGGCCCCATCGGCCGACTCCGGCGCGATGACCGGGATCGATGCGGTGCGCAGACGCTCCTGCTGGCGCGCCTGACGCCGCGTCAGCGCAGGGATCGTGAGGTCGACGGTGGCGTCAGCGACCGGTGGCTCTCCGATCATGGGCGGTACAGCGGGGCGAGGCAACGGCGCCTCGACGGGCGCCTCTGTCGCACGGGCCTCGGCCTCCGCATGGGCGGCCGCCTCGACGTCCGGGGTGATGATCGGGGTCGAAGCGGTGTTGCGCAGCTCGCGCAGCTGTCTGCGCGTGAGTGGAGGAGTCTCCGGCTGGTCGGGTTCAGTCATGCCTTGCTCCGGTAAAGGTGATGCTTCGCAATGTATTGGACGACACCGTCCGGAACCAGGTACCACACCGGGTGTCCGGAATGTACGCGCGCCCGGCAGTCGGTCGACGAGATCGCCAGGGCGGGGATCTCGAGCACGCTCACGTCGTCGCTGGGCAAGTCGGCCACGTTCAAGACGTGCCCCGGTCGCGACACGGCCACGAAATGGGCGAGGTCCCAGAGTCCATCATGATCGCGCCAGCTGAGGATCTGCGCAATGGCGTCCGCACCGGTGATGAAGAAGAGCTCGGCGTCGGGCCGCTGCGCCTTCAGATCGCGGAGGGTGTCGATCGTATAGGTCGGGCCGGAGCGGTCGATGTCGACCCGGCTCACCGTGAACTGCGGATTCGACGCGGTCGCGATGACCGTCATCAGATAGCGGTGCTCGCTCTCGGTGACATCGTCCTTCTGCCACGGCTCCCCCGTGGGCACGAACACGACCTCATCGAGACCGAACGACTGTGCGACCTCACTGGCCGCCACGAGGTGCCCATGATGGATGGGGTCGAACGTGCCACCCATGACCCCGATGCGGGGTCTGCGCGCGGAAGCCATCCGACCGGCCTCAGTGGTGGCCGTGCCCCGCCTGCAGTTCGGCGGCGTGCGACTTCGCGTAGGCCTCGGCCTTCTGCGAGTGGCGGTTCGCCACGTTGCGGAACGAGATGGTGACCAGCCCGAGCGCCAAGAAGATGACGAGGGCGATGATGCCGAAACCGACGTTGTCGAACAAGCCGACGTGGTGCTCCCCCTCGGCAGCGGCGAGGACGGCGGTTGTGGCGAAGGTCATTCCGGCTCCGATCGTGGTGGCGACGTGCGCTGTTCAGTCTATGCGTTCACGGGCGGATCTGCCCGTCGCCGCGCGCCAGCCACTTCGTGCTGGTGAGCTCTGGCAGGCCCATCGGGCCACGGGCGTGGAGCTTCTGCGTCGAGATGCCGACCTCTGCGCCGAATCCGAACTCGCCCCCATCGGTGAAGCGGGTCGACGCATTGGCCATCACCACGGCCGCGTCGACCTCTGCGAGGAATCGCTCGGCGCGTGCTGTGTCGTCCGTGATGATCGACTCGGTGTGCTGTGTGGAGTAAGTACGAATGTGCTCGAGCGCCGCATCCAGATCATCCACGACCCGCATCGAGAGGTCGAGGCTCATGTGCTCGGTGGCCCAATCGGCGTCTGTCGCGGGAACGGCAGACGGCACGAGCGCACGCACTGCCTCGTCTCCGTGGATCGTCACACCGGCGTCGATGAGTCCGGCGGCGACGGCGGGGACGAGGCGATCGGCCGCGTCGGCGAGCACGAGCACCGTCTCGACCGCGTTGCACACACTCGGGCGCTGGGCTTTCGCATTCACGACGATCTCACGCGCCCGCTCGGTCGGCGCCGTGCTGTCGAGCACGATGTGCACGACGCCCGCGCCGGTCTCGATGACCGGGACCGACGACTCGGTCACGACCGTCTCGATCAGTGCCGCGCTCCCCCGCGGAACCAGCACATCGACCAGCCCGCGCGCCTGCATGAGCGCCCGGGCGCCGTCGCGACCGAAGTCGTCGACGGTCTGGATGGCCTCGGGGTCGACACCGGCATCCGCCAGCGCGCTGCGCATCGTGGTGACGAGCGCCTGATTCGTGTGCAACGCGGCGGTGCCGCCGCGGAGGACGACCGCGTTGCCGGAGCGCAGCGCGAGTGCCGCGATGTCGACGGTGACGTTCGGTCGAGCCTCGTAGATCGAACCGACCACGCCGAACGGCACGGACACCTTTTGCAGGTGCAGCCCGTTGGGCAGCGTGCGCTCGTCGAGCACGCGCCCCACCGGGTCGGGCAGCGTGGCGACGGCGCGCACGGCGTCGGCGAGGGCCTGCACGCGGCCGGCATCCAGGGTCAGTCGGTCGAGCAGCCCCGTCGAGATGCCGTCCGTGCGACCGCGTTCCAGGTCGACGGCGTTGGCTGCGACGATCTCGCTGCTGTCGCGTTCGATGGCCGACGCGATGCCGTCGAGCAGTGCGGTCTTCGCCGCGTCGTCCAGCAGTGCGACGCGGCGGGAGGCGGCGCGCGCGAGCTCCATGCGCTCCTGGGCGGAGCGGGCGGCGATGGTCGTCGTCATGTCGCCAGTCTATCGGCGGCCCGCGTGCTCAGACGGTGCGCACCGAGCCCGTCCCAGACACCTGGGGCGCGTCGAGGGCCGGCGCGAACCAGGTGCCCACCGCGGCACCGTCCAGCGCTTCGGCGATGAGGTCGGCGCTCGTGACCAGCGTGCCCACACCCGCGTGCGCGGCCAGGCGAGCGGCCGTCGCCTTCGTCGCAGCACCGCCGGTGCCGACGCTGTTGACGACCACCGAGCCGAACTCGTACCCGGAGAGATCGTCGTCGGCATCCACCCGGTCGATCGGCCGCGCCCCCGGTTCACCGGGCGGGCGCGTGTACAGGCTCTCGATGTCGCTCAGCAGAATCAGCGCGTCCGCACCGATCAGCTGCGCGACGAGCGCCGCGAGCCGGTCGTTGTCGCCGAAGCGGATCTCGTGGGTCGCGACGGTGTCGTTCTCATTGACGATCGGCAGGATTCGAAGTCCCAGCAGACGGTCGAGCGCGCGACGCGCGTTGGAACGGTGTGTCGGGTTCTCGAGGTCGCCCGCCGTCAACAGGACCTGACCGGCGAGGATGCGAAACCGGTCCAGGGAGGTCTGATAGCGCCACATGAGCACGTTCTGCCCGACGGCGGCAGCGGCCTGCTGCGTCGCGAGATCGTTGGGGCGCCCGCCCAGATCGAGGAACGGGATCGCCGTGGCGATCGCACCGGACGAGACGAGCACCACCTCGGTGCCGCGACCGTGCACCGTCGAAATCGCCTCGACGAGAGGATCGATGCGAAAGGCCGCGTCGCCACTGATGGACGACGAGCCGACCTTGACGACGACACGACGAGCTGCGGGGATATCCGCGCGCTCGAGCACGGTCATTCGTCGTCCTCGTCGTCCCAGGTCGCGCCGGCGACGCGTTCGCGCTCGAGCTCCGCGCGTGCCTCGGCCTTCGCATCCATGCGGTCGTGGTACCGCTCGCGACGCTGCGACGTGGTGCGCCGCGGGTTGAGATCCAGACGCGGATCGGTGCCACGCGGCGCCGTCATGAGCTCCGCGGCAGAACTGAGCGACGGATGCCAGTCGAACACGATGCCGTCGCCGGGGCCGATGACGACCGTGGAACCGGCCTGTGCGCCTACGCGGAACAGCTCGTCCTCGACGCCGAGCTTCTCGAGCCGGTCCGCCAGGAAGCCGACAGCCTCCTCGTTCTGGAAGTCGGTCTGCTGCACCCAGCGCACCGGCTTTGCGCCGAGGATGCGATAGATGTTGCCGTACGTGCCGCCCTCGACGCGGATCTCGAACTCGCGTTCGGCGCCCTTGGGGCGGATCACGACACGCTCCGGCGGCACGTCCACGGCCTGCGCGGTGCGGTGCTGCGAGATGATGTCGCCGAGCGCGAACGAGAGCTGCCGCAAGCCTTCGTGGCTGACGGTCGAGATCTCGAACACCCGGTAGCCGCGCGCTTCGAGGTCGGGCCGGACGAGATCGGCAAGATCCTTCGCCTCGGGCACGTCGACCTTGTTGAGCGCGATGAGCTGCGGGCGTTCGAGCAGCGGCACCTGTCCTTCGGGCACGGGATAGTTCTCGAGTTCGCGCAGGATGACGTCGAGATCGCTCAGCGGGTCTCGCCCGGGTTCGAGGGTCGCGCAGTCGAGCACGTGGACGAGCGCGGTGCACCGCTCGACGTGCCGCAGGAACTCGAGCCCGAGGCCGCGGCCCTCGCTGGCTCCCTCGATGAGGCCGGGGACGTCGGCGACGGTGAAGCGGACGTCGCCGGCCTGGACGACACCGAGGTTCGGGTGCAGCGTCGTGAACGGGTAGTCGGCGATCTTCGGTCGCGCTGCTGAGACGGCCGCGATGAGACTGGACTTGCCCGCGGAGGGGAATCCGACGAGTGCAACGTCGGCGACGGTCTTCAGTTCGAGCTGGACATCGCCCTCCCAGCCCGGCGTGCCGAGCAGCGCGAAGCCGGGTGCCTTGCGCTTGGGTGAGGCCAGCGCCGCATTACCCAGCCCACCCTGCCCGCCGGGAGCGACGACGAAGCGCATCCCGGGGGTGACGAGGTCGGCGAGCACGTCGCCGTCTTCGGTCTTGACGACGGTGCCCACCGGCACCGACAGGTCGAGGTGCTCGCCCGCGGCGCCGGAGCGGTTGTCACCCATGCCGAACCCACCGTTGCCCGCCGAGCGGTGCGGCGAGTGGTGGTACGACAGCAACGTGGTGACCTGGGGGTCCGCGACGAGGACGACGTCACCGCCGTTGCCGCCGTTGCCGCCGTCGGGGCCGGCCAGCGGCTTGAACTTCTCGCGGCGCACCGAGACGCAGCCGTTTCCGCCCTTGCCTGCGCGCAAGTGCAGCGTGACGCGGTCGACGAAGGTCACCATGCCTGTCTCCCTCGGTCGATGTCAGGTGGATACAGGTGAGGGGCGAGCCGAAGCCCGCCCCTCACCGAGAAATCGTGTGGCTTACTCGGCCGCTGCGACGATGTTGACGACCTTGCGGCCGCCCTTCGCGCCGAACTCGACCGCACCTGCGGCCAGTGCGAACAGCGTGTCGTCGCCACCGCGGCCGACGTTGGCGCCGGGGTGGAAGTGGGTGCCGCGCTGACGGACGAGGATCTCGCCGGCGTTGACGGTCTGGCCGCCGAAACGCTTCACGCCGAGGCGCTGTGCGTTGGAGTCACGACCGTTGCGGGTGGAGCTTGCGCCCTTCTTGTGTGCCATGTCTGTGTCTCCCTGGCTTACTTGATGCCGGTGATCTTGACGCGCGTGAGGTCCTGACGGTGGCCCTGGCGCTTCTTGTAACCGGTCTTGTTCTTGAACTTCTGGATGATGATCTTCGGGCCGCGCTCCTCGCCGAGGACCTCAGCGGTGACCTTGACCTTCGCGAGCTTGTCGGCGTCGGTCGTCACGGCGTCGCCGTCGACGAAGAGGACGGCGGGAAGCTCGATCTTGTCGCCGACCTTCGCCTGCTGGCGGTCGAGCACGACGATGGTGCCGACTTCGACCTTCTCCTGACGGCCGCCGGCGCGCACAACTGCGTAAACCACTTCACACCTTGTTTCTTCTGTTGGAGCGCACGGCTCCGGTTTGTCCTGTGAGACTGGGAAGTCCTGGTGCGGAAGCTGAGCTCGGTCGCCATAGGCCTGCGACACGTGACGCACCAAGGGTCGAGTTTACCGGATGCGGAACGTGAGAGCAAAAGCGCGCCGCAGCGTGTTGCTCGCGGCTTACGATCACGGGATGACCATCCTCGTCGACGACCCACGCTGGCCCGCACACGGGCGGCTGTGGGCGCACCTGGTCAGCGACAGCGACCTCGACGAACTGCATGTTTTCGCGGCGGCGAACGGCATCCCGCGTCGCGCATTCGACCTCGACCACTACGACGTTCCGGACGACGCAGTCGGGCGGCTGGTCGCGGCCGGCGCCGTACCCGTGTCAGGGCACGAACTCGTGCGGCGGTTGATCGCCTCGGGTCTGCGCGTCACCGCCCGCGAACGTCGGGGGCGGTGACCCACTCACTCCACGTCGGGCGTCGCTGACACCGGCGTGCCGCTGAGTGCGGCAGTCGTGACCCGGCGACGACCGCGGCCCTGGCCCGGTGCTTTCGGCTCGGGGAGGGCGTTCAGCACCGAGTCGAGCAGCATGTCGGTCTCGGTCTTGGGAGCGCCGGCATCCGCCTTCTTGCGACGCGGCTTCTTCGGCCGTTCGACGGGGGCTTCTTCTTCGACGACGGGCGCGGCATCCGGCACCGGATGGATCGTGGATGCCGCGATCTGCGCGAGCGCCGACTTCGCACCCTCGGTGATCACGTGCGTCCCGCCGTTCGATGCGGGCGGCGTCGAGCCGCCACCGTTGGAGGCGTTCGAACCGTTCGAGCCGCGCGAGCGACGCTGGCCGCCGTTCTGCTGCGGTGAGCGGTGCTTGACGACGGGATCGTGGTGCACGATGACGCCGCGGCCGGCGCACACTTCGCAGGCCTCGCTGAAGGTCTCGAGCAGCCCGAGACCGAGCTTCTTGCGCGTCATCTGGACGAGGCCGAGCGAGGTCACCTCGGCGACCTGGTGCTTCGTGCGGTCACGGCTCAGGCATTCGACGAGTCGCCGCAGCACAAGGTCGCGGTTCGACTCGAGCACCATGTCGATGAAGTCGACGACGATGATGCCGCCGATGTCGCGCAGGCGCAGCTGGCGGACGATCTCCTCGGCCGCCTCGAGGTTGTTCTTGGTGACCGTCTCTTCGAGGTTGCCGCCCGATCCGACGAACTTGCCGGTGTTGACGTCGACGACGGTCATCGCCTCGGTGCGGTCGATCACGAGCGAACCGCCGGAGGGCAGCCAGACCTTGCGGTCGAGCGCCTTCTCGATCTGCTCGGTGACGCGGTGGGCGTCGAAGGGATCCTGTTCGTCTTCGTACTTCTCGACCCGCTCGAGCAGATCGGGCGCCACGCCCTTGAGGTACGAGGTGATGGTCGACATCGCCTCGTCGCCCTGGATGAGCATCTTCGAGAAGTCCTCGTTGAACACATCGCGCACGATCTTGACCAACAGGTCGGGCTCAGAGTGCAGCAGCGACGGCGCCTGCCCCGACTCGGACTGCGTGCTGATGTGCTCCCACTGGGACGTCAGGCGCTGCACGTCGCGGGTGAGCTGCTCCTCGGTGGCTCCCTCGGCTGCGGTGCGCACGATGACACCGGAGGACTCGGGCAGCACCTCCTTGAGGATCTTCTTCAAGCGCGCGCGCTCGGTGTCGGGGAGCTTCCGCGAGATGCCGTTCATGGCGCCGCCGGGCACATACACGAGGTAACGGCCGGGCAGTGAGATCTGGCTGGTCAGACGGGCGCCCTTGTGGCCGACCGGGTCCTTCGTGACCTGAACGAGCACCTTGTCGCCAGACTTCAGCGCCAGTTCGATGCGTCGCGGCTGGTTGCCGGTCTCGACGGCGTCCCAGTCCACCTCGCCTGAGTAGAGCACGGCGTTGCGGCCGCGCCCGATGTCGACGAAGGCGGCCTCCATGCTCGGCAGGACGTTCTGCACGCGACCGAGGTAGACGTTGCCGATGAGCGATGCGTCCTGGTTGCGGGCCACGTAGTGCTCGACGAGCACGTTGTCTTCGAGGACCGCGATCTGCACGCGACCGTTCTTGGAGCGGACGATCATGACGCGGTCGACCGCTTCGCGACGTGCGAGGAACTCGGCCTCGGTGACGACCGCGCGACGGCGACCGGCCTCACGGCCGTCACGACGGCGCTGCTTCTTCGCCTCGAGACGAGTCGATCCCTTGATGCGCTGCGGTTCGGTGACGACCTCGACGGCGCGACGGCGCGGTGATCCGCCGCCGCTGTCGGCGCTGGATCCGGAGTCGTCGCCGCCTCCCCCACCGCGACGCCGGCGTCGACGCGAAGATCCGCCAGATGCCGCCTGGTCGTCTCCGTCGGATTCGTCTTCGGGTCGGGCCGGGAGCGGCACGATCGCCGGTGCATAGAACATCAGCTGGGTCGAGACCGCCGAGACGAAGTTCTCGGGCAGGAGTCCGAGCGAGACCGCGGTCACGGGTGTCTCCGCCTCGGGCTCGGCTGCTTCCGCCTCGGGCTCGGCTGCTTCCGCCTCGGGCTCGGCTGCTTCCGCCTCGGGCTCGGCTGCTTCCGCCTCGGGCTCGGCCGCGTCAGGCTCGGCCGCGTCAGGCTCGGCCGCTGCGGGCGCTTCGTCGGTGGCCGGCGCCTCAGCGGTCGTGGCCTCCTCCGGGAAGGTCAGCGTCGGCGCCTCAACGTCGGTCGCATCGGAGTCGGGTGTCGTGTTGTTCTCGTCGGCCATCACTGGCGTACTCCTCGCGGGAGGCCGTGCCGTCCCGCTCATGTATCTGGCGGCGCCGCTGCGGTGAGCTGGTGCCGCGAATGCCATCGGTCTGCAGGCGGCGCGAGGCGCGTCCTGCGTGGGCGCTGTGGGCCCGAAGTCTTCTGCGACGCGGTCCGCGGGCGTTCCCGCGGGGGTGGTCGAGGACCATTATCGCACTAAGACGCGCGGCGCGTGGGATTGGCCTCGGCCGAACGCTTCGTCACGGCGGCCCGCCGCCGGCCCGATGGGATAATCGGGGCCATGCCGACGCGCCTCTCCCACACCCGCCCGCGAGTTCTCGCGATCTGGTTGATCGTCGCCGGTGTGGTCGGCTGGATCGCAGCCTTCGTGCTGACCATCGAGAAGCTGCACGCCGCCGAGAATCCCGGCACCGCGGCCTCCTGCGACTTCAGCATCGTCGTGCAGTGCACCGAGAATCTCGGCTCCTGGCAGGGGGCCGTCTTCGGATTCCCGAACCCCCTGATCGGCCTCACGGCGTGGATGGCGCCCGTCGTCGTCGGGGCGGCGATTCTCGCCGGGGCGCGCTTCGCCCGTTGGTTCTGGCTACTGTTCTGGGCGGGGATGACATTCGCCGTCGGATTCGTGATCTGGCTGATCGGGCAGTCGGTGTACGACCTGCACACGCTCTGCCCGTGGTGCATGGTCACCTGGGCGGTCACGTTCCCGTCGTTCTATGCCGTCACACTGCACGTGCTCCGCTCGGGCGTTGTCCCGCTCCCCGCGAAGGCGCGCGCAACCGCAGACACCCTCATGGGGTGGATGCCGCTGTTGACGGTCGTGACCTATGCGGTCATCGCGCTGATCGCCCAGCTCGAGCTCGACTGGATCTCGTACCTCTAGCCGAACGCCCCGGAGTCGTTCGCGACGGCACTCCCTTTCGCCTCGCTGCGCTCGCCCAACCACCGGGGTGCGCCGGTGTTGGCCGTTGCGCGAGGAGCGCAGCGACGAGACGAAACGCATGGGCGCGATGGCGGACGGCGTTCTGGGCTCGCCGCGCTCGCTCAATGACCGGGAGCACCGTGCGGGGCGGACCGTTTCGTTTCGCTGTGCTCGCTCAACGACCCGGGATGGCGGGTGGGGTGCGTGTCGTCAGAAGGGTGGTGGATCGTCGGGCGACCGTGGCCTGGGTGGGTGGTTGGTTTCGGGTGTGAAGTGGACGCCGAGGACGGGTGGCTTGTCGATGTAGACCCTGCCGAGGGGGCTGGTCCATTCCAGGATCCCGCCGCCGTGTTGTCGGACTTTCCAGGCGGTGAACTGCTTCATCGAATGATGCCGTTGACACAAGTGCTCGAGGTTGCAGACCTCAGTGGGCCCGTCGTGGGCGTGGTCGATGGTGTGGTCCTGTTCGCACCTGACGGCGGGCTGCCGGCACCCGGGGAACCGGCAGTGCCGGTCACGGGCGCGGAGGAACCGGTCGATCGCTGCGGTCCGGTGGTAGGTGTCACAGTGGAGCACGGCCCCGGTGACCGGGTGGGTGATGACCCGTTCCCACGGCCCTTCCATGACGGTGGCGAGTTCGCGGGCGGTGGCGGGGTCGATGGGTGCGTGTCCGACGAGGTCTGCCGGTGCCCGGTCGTCGCCGAGGAGGGTGAGCGCGGGGACCAGGATCTGCACTCTGCCTCGGAGCGCACCCAGCACCCCGGGGCCGTCGTCGGTGCGAGTCGGATCCGCGCCGGGTGCGCCGGTCAGCAGCAGGTCCGTGAACACGTCCGCCCGGAGCTGATCCATCGTCCTCGTATCAGGCCCCAGGCGCAGGTCAGCGTCGCCGGTGTCGGTGTCTGTGTCGGTGGTGCCGGCCCCGTCCGTGTGGGCGCGGGTGCGACCGAACGCGTCCACCAGTTGGGGGTGTTTCGCGGCGTCTTTCACCGCGCGGGCTTGCTGGGTGAGGCGGTCGTAGATCCCATCGGCCAGCACCGACGGGACGATCGAAGTGACTTCCGACATCCCATCCCCGATCGGGGTGACACACACCCGCCGGGCCTCCCTCGCGTCGACATGCCGTTCCTGCAGGGTGCGGGGATGGAGGCGTTCTGCGAGGAGCCGGAGCTCATCGCGGATCCGGCCGGGTGTGTCGTCGACAGCGCGTTGCACCGCGTGCGTTTCGAACGCTGCGCGTTCCCCGGGTGGGATGATCGCACCGGTCTCCGCGATCACCCGCACATGCCCCTGCGTGATCGTGCCCTGCTCCCACGCGATCATCGTGACCGGGAACTGCTCCACCAGGTCGAGGGCCTGCCCGATCCTGGCTTGCACGGTCCGGTCCGTGACCCGCAACACCCCGGCCACCTCCGCCGCGATTCCGCGGAGCGCCATGTCATGATCCCGCACCGCCTGCGGCGACCCCGCAGCCTGCTTCCGCGCCAGGTCACCGGCAGCGGCCAGCGCCCGGGTCTGCCGGGACAGCACCTCGGTCAGGATCGCCTGGGTCTTCTCGATCTCCGCGACGATCTCGGCCAGGACGGCGGTCTCCCCGTCGCTGAACCCGATCACCCCGTTCGAAGACATGTTCGAATCATGTCACGGACCTCCGACACTCACGCCACGCTATCCACAAGGGATCTCGATACACCGCGGCTGCGCCGCGGCACTCGATCACCGGGAGTGCCGGCTGCGCCACGGCACTCGATCACCGGGAGTTTCCGGATCCGCCGGGGCGGGCGATCACGGGGTCGGCGGGGCGTTTCGACTCGCTACGCTCGCGGGGCGACAGGGTCTACGGCATGGGCCGGACGTCAGAACCAGATCGCGAGTTCGCGCGCCGCCGACTCCGGGCTGTCGCTGCCGTGCACGAGGTTCTGCTGCACCTTCAGTCCCCAGTCGCGGCCGAAGTCACCGCGGATGGTGCCAGGGGCGGCGGTGGTCGGGTCGGTGGTCCCGGCAAGTGAGCGGAATCCTTCGATGACGCGGTTGCCGGCGAGGCGGATCGCGACGGACGGTCCCGACATCATGAACTCGAGCAGCGGCTCGTAGAACGGCTTGCCGGCGTGCTCGGCGTAGTGCTGCTCGAGCACGTCGCGGTCCGGTTCGACCAGGCGGATGTCGACGAGCGCATAGCCCTTCGCCTCGATGCGGGCGAGGATCGCGCCGGTCAGGCCCCGAGCCACGCCGTCCGGCTTGACGAGGACGAGGGTCTGTTCGAGGGTCATGTCAGTCTCCGTTCGTGTCGGTCGCCGCCCGCGTCGCATTCGCGCGATCGAGGGCTGCGCCCTTGATCGTCGCATACGCGTACATGGCACCGAAAATCAGGGCGACCACCGCGAGTGCGGGCACGAGGAACGCGCCGGCGCCGACGACCAGTTGCCAGAACCATCCGAGCGCGATCCCCCAGCGGTACCGCACGAAGCGGCCGCTGACGATCATCAGCACCGCCAACACGCTGCCTGCGACGATCCCCCACCAGTCGGGGATCGGGTCGGGCAGCGCTGAGGTGCCATAGATCACGAGGCCCGCGAGGAACGCGACGATCGCCTCGAAGCCGAGCACGATCGACGTGAGGGACTCCTCGGCGCCCCGGCGACGGCGTGGGCGTGGGACGCGAGTCAACGACCCCACCCGCTCTTCCATTCCTCCGACTCGGCAAGAGTGACCGCTTCGCCGGCGAGTACGACGCTGCCGGCGATGATGACGGCGCGACGCTCTGACGACGAGGCCCACTCCCGGGCGGCGTCGGCGGCGTCTGCGAGACCCGGGTGCACGGTGACCGGCAGGCCGGCGGCCTCGACGAGGTCGGCGAGCGTGTCGGGGTCGGCCGCCCGCTCTGAGTCGGGGCCGGTGGCGAACACGTGCGTCGCGACGGGGGCGAGTGCGGCGAGGATGCCGTCGGCATCCTTGTCGCCGAGCACGCCGAGCACGACGCCCCATTCGTCGAAGTCGAACGAGGTGCGCAGTGCCTCCGCGAGGGCCCGCGCGCCGTGCGGGTTGTGCGCGCTGTCGGCGAGCACGGTCGGGGCGACACCCACCAGCTGCAGGCGACCGGGCGAGGTCACCTCGGCGAGGCCCTCGGTGAGCACGTCAGCGGCGAGCGGCTGGGTGCCACCGCCGATGAGCGATTCGACCGCGGCGATCGCCAGGGCGGCATTCTGCCCCTGGTGCGCGCCGTACAGCGGCAGGTACAGGTCGTCGTAGGTGCCGGCCAGGCCGCGCACCGACAGCTGCTGTCCGCCGACGGCCAGGTGCTGGGCGGTCACGCCGAAGTCGGTCGGAGCGACGGCGAGGGTCGCCTCCTGTACCGTCGCGGCGGCACGCAGCACGGACTCGGCCTCGGGCACCTGCGGCGCTGAGACGGCGGCCGCGCCGCGCTTGATGATCCCCGACTTCACTGTCGCGATCTCACCGATCGTGTCGCCGAGCCGGTCGGCGTGGTCGATGTCGATCGGCGCGAACACGGAGACGTCGCCGTCGGCCGTGTTCGTCGAGTCCCATGCGCCGCCCATGCCGACCTCGATCACCGCGACATCGACGGGCGCGTCGGCGAACGCGACGAAGGCGAGTACGGTCAGCAGTTCGAAGAAGGTCAGCGGTGCATCACCGGTGGCCGACAGTTCCTTGTCGACGAGGTCGACGAGCGGGGCGATCTCGTCCCACGCGTCGGCGACCGCGGCGTCGGCGATCGGCTCACCGTCGATCATGATGCGCTCGGTGAACCGCGCCAGGTGCGGGCTGGTGAACAGGCCGGTGCGCAGGCCGTGCGCGCGCACGAGGCTCTCGACGATGCGACTGGTCGAGGTCTTGCCGTTGGTGCCCGTGACGTGCACGACGCGGTAGGTGCGCTGCGGGTCGTCGAGCAGTTCGAGCACACGGCGGGTGCGCTCGACGCGCGGCTGCACCCATTGCTCCCCCTGGCGGGTCAGCAGGGCCGCGTACACGGCGTCGGCGCGAGCTTCGTCTTTCATCGGTTCTCCTCCTGCAGACGGGTGACGGTGACCGTCACGGCGCCGCGGTTCGCGTAGGTGCCGGCATCGACGACCGCCTCGTGCTCGACGGTGTCGGGCAGCTCGCCGGCAGACGCGAGCGTGCCGGACTCGGCGCGAACCACGTACGCGAGCGCAAGCGTCTCCCCCGCCACGTCGGCCGCCTCGAACCCTGCGGTCACGGACTCGGCGTCGGTGGTGTCGGCGAACTGCAGCCCGAGGGCGATGCGGTCACTCACGTCGAAGCCGGCGGCCTTGCGGGTGTCCTGCACGGCGCGCACGATGTCGCGCGCGAGCCCCTCGGCTTCGAGGTCGGGCGTCGTCGCCGTGTCGAGCAGCACGAAGCCGCCGTCGCTCAGCAGCGCGATCGCGGTGCCTTCTGCGACACCGCCGGCCTCCAGGGCGAGCTCGTACTCGCTCGGCTCAAGGCGGATGCCGTCGACGACGACGCCGTCGGCATCCTCGGTCCATAGCCCCGCCTTCGCGCCGGCGATGACGTGCTGCACCTGTTTGCCGAGACGCGGACCAGCCGCGCGCGCGTTGACGGTGAGCCTGCGGGTGATGCCGTACGACTCGGCGACGGATTCGTCGAGTTCGACGAGGTCGACCGACTTCACGTTCAGCTCGTCGCGCAGGATCTCGTCGAACTGCCCGAGCGCCGCCGCATCGGCGACCGCGACCGTGAGACGCGGCAGCGGCAGGCGGACTCGCTTGCCCTCGCGCTTGCGGAGCGCGTTGGCGACGGAGGACACCTCACGCACGGCATCCATCGCCGCGCGGATGTCGCCCGCGTGGGCGAACTCGGCGGCATCCGGCCAGTCCTCCAGGTGCACGCTGCGGCCACCGGTGAGGCCCTGCCACACGCGCTCGGTGATCAGCGGCAGCAGCGGCGCGGCGACGCGGGTGAGCGTCTCGAGCACGGTGTAGAGCGTGTCGAACGCCTCGGTGGATGCCGGGTCGTCGGTCACGCCGACCCAGAACCGGTCGCGGGAGCGGCGGATGTACCAGTTGGTCAGCGCCTCGGTGAACTCGCGCAGCTTCGCGGCGGCCATCGTGGAGTCGAGGGCTTGGAGGTCGGCCGCGACGTCGCGCACCAGGTCGCCGGTGAGCGCCAGGATGTACCGGTCGAGCACGTTCGTCGAGTCGGTGCGCCGGCGCGCGCGGTAGCCGCCGGAGGCGTTCGCGTACGTCGCGAAGAAGTACCACGCGTTCCACAGCGGCAACTGGAACTCGCGGACGCCCGCCCGGATGCCCTCTTCGGTGACGACGAGGTTGCCGCCGCGCAGCACCGACGAGCTCATGAGGAACCAGCGCATCGCGTCGGAACCGTCGCGGTCGAACACCTCGGAGACGTCCGGGTAGTTGCGCAGAGACTTCGACATCTTCTGTCCGTCGCTGCCCAGCACGATGCCGTGGCAGGCGACGCCGCTGAACGCGGGCCGGTCGAACAGCGCGGTCGACAGCACGTGCATGACGTAGAACCAGCCGCGCGTCTGCCCGATGTACTCGACGATGAAGTCGGCCGGCGCATGCGTGTCGAACCATTCGCGGTTGTCGAACGGGTAGTGCACCTGCGCGAACGGCATTGAGCCCGAGTCGAACCAGACGTCGAACACGTCCTCGATGCGGCGCATCGTGGACTGACCGGTCGGGTCGTCGGGGTTCGGTCTGGTCAGCTCGTCGATGTAGGGACGGTGCAGGTCGACCTCGCCTTGCTCGTTGCGCGGCAGCGCGCCGAAGTCACGCTCGAGGTCAGCCAGTGAACCGTACACGTCGACGCGCGGGTGCTCGGGGTCATCGCTCTTCCACACCGGGATCGGCGAACCCCAGAAGCGGTTGCGGCTGATCGACCAGTCGCGCGCACCCTCGAGCCACTTGCCGAACTGGCCGTGCTTGACATTCTCGGGCGCCCAGGTGATCTGGTCATTGTGCGCCAGCATCCGGTCCTTGATCTCGGTCACGCGCACGAACCAGCTCGAGACGGCCTTGTAGATGAGGGGGTTGCGGCACCGCCAGCAGTGCGGGTACGAGTGCTCGTAGCTCGCCTCGCGCAGCAGGCGTCCCTCCGTTTTCAGCAGGCGGATGAGGGGCCGGTTGGCGTCGAGCCACAGTTCGCCGGCGACGTCGGTGACGGGCGAGAGGAACCGTCCGCCGTCGTCGAGGCTCATGATGAGCGGGATGCCGGCGGCTGCCGTGACCCGCTGGTCGTCCTCACCGTAGGCGGGTGCCTGGTGCACGATGCCGGTGCCGTCGCCGGTGGTGACGTAGTCGTCGACCAGGATGCGCCAGGCGCGCTCGGTGCCCCACGTCTCGGCGTCGGCGTAGTAGTCGAACAGCGCGTCGTAGTGGACGTCTTCGAGGTCGGCGCCGCGCACTGTCTGCTCGACGGCGGCGTGCGCTGCCTCGGCATCCGGGTAGCCCAGGTCCTTCGCGTATCCGCCCAGCAGCGGCTCTGCCAACAGGTACCGGTGCGACTCCCCCTCGGCGCGGTCTGCGTGCACATCGGCGGCACCGGACGGTCCGCCGGGGACGACGACGTAGTCGATATCGGGGCCGACGGCGAGCGCGAGGTTTGTCGGCAGCGTCCACGGCGTCGTCGTCCAGGCGAGGGCACGCACACCGGTCAGGCCCAGCGTCTCCGCCTTCGCGCCGACGAGCGGGAAGGTGACGGTGACGGACGGGTCCTGGCGCATCTTGTAGACGTCGTCGTCCATGCGCAGCTCGTGGTTGCTGAGCGGCGTCTCGTCGCGCCAGCAGTACGGCAGCACGCGGTGCCCCTCGTAGGCGAGGTCCTTGTCGTAGAGCTCCTTGAAGGCCCAGAGCACCGACTCCATGAAGTTGGTGTCGAGCGTTTTGTAGCCGCGCTCGAAGTCGACCCAACGCGCCTGGCGGGTGACGTAGTCCTCCCACTCGCGGGTGTACTCCAGTACCGAAGACTTCGCCTTCGCGTTGAACGCGCCGATGCCCATCGCCTCGATCTCGCTCTTCTCGGTGATGCCGAGCTGCTTCATCGCCTCGAGCTCCGCCGGCAGGCCGTGCGTGTCCCAACCGAAGACCCGGTCGACCTTCTTGCCGCACATCGTCTGGAAGCGCGGGAAGAGGTCCTTCGCGTAGCCGGTGAGCAGGTGCCCGTAGTGCGGCAGCCCGTTGGCGAACGGTGGGCCGTCGTAGAAGACCCACTCGTCTGCGCCTTCGCGCTGCTCGATGGAGGCGCGGAAGGTGTCGTCGCGCTGCCAGAAGGCGAGGATGTCGCGCTCGACGTCGGGGAAGCGGGGGCTCGGGACGACGGGCTCGTCGGCGTTCAGCGGGTAGGTCATCGTTCTCTCGCAGGTCTCGTGTGCTCCTGCGAGGACGATCCTTCGACCGCGGTACCACCTCGCTTGCGTCCGGGGACGCCCCTCTCCGACGGCTGTGACGGGCCTGCCCCGCGCGGTTCTAATAGCGCCGGTGGTCGAGTGCCGCTGGAGGCGGTGTATCGAGACAGGCGCGTTCTTCCGCGAGCTCCCCGGTGATGGCCGGATCGGTGCTGATCGCTCCATCATACGCGTCGTGGGGGTGCCGCGTAGGGTCGTGGCATGGCACGTCGAGACGAACCAGCACCGCCGCGCGATTGCACCCCGGACCTGCCCGACGAACTCGACGAGGTCGCCTTCCTCGCTCCGCGGGAGGAGGTGTTCGCAGCCCGCGTCGCGGGACTGGAAGGTGCGGTGCGCGCCGCGCATGCCAGGCTCATCGAGACCGAGCTCGTGCAGCCGCAGGTCGAGGTGTTCGACCTCGTCGGTGCGACGCTCACTGACGTGCGTGTCGACGGCATCCGGGCGGTCTCGCTGACCTCCCGCGAGGGACGCTGGCACAACGTGGCGATCACGGGCGGGCGCATGGGCACGCTCGACCTCGGGCACGCCGAGATCGACGGCCTCACCCTCACCGGGCTGCGCCTGGACTACTGCTCGTTCGCCGGCGCCAAGGTCGCAGACCTCACGCTGCGCGACTGCACGATCGGTACGTGGGATCTCCCCCAGGCGACGCTGCGCCGCGCGCTCGTGGCCGACACCCGCGTCGACGAGGTCGACACCCGCGGACTGGATGCCGACGACACCGATCTGCGCGGCCTCGACGCCGCCGTGTTCACCGATCCGCGCGGCCTGCGCGGCGCGACCCTCACCTCGATGCAGGCGGCGCTGCACGCCGAGTCGTTCGCCGCGGTCCTCGGCATCCGCCTGGCCTGACCGCCCGGTAGACTCGGCGTCACAATCCACATTCAGGCACGCTCACACAGTGCCGCACATATCGCTCGAGGAGACACCCATGACCGATGCGCAGATTCCCGACAAGCCGGCTCTCGAAGGCCTCGAGCAGAAGTGGGATGCCGCGTGGGCGGCGCAGGGCACGTACCTGTTCGACCGCGACGCAGCGAAGGCAGGGGGCCGCGCCGGTGTCTTCTCCGTCGACACGCCTCCCCCGACCGCGTCGGGTTCGCTGCACATCGGCCACGTGTTCAGCTACACGCACACCGACGTGAAGGTGCGTTTCGAGCGCATGCGCGGCAAGACCGTGTTCTATCCGATGGGCTGGGACGACAACGGCCTGCCCACCGAGCGTCGCGTGCAGAACTACTACGGCGTGCGCTGCGACCCCTCGCTCCCCTACGACGCCGACTTCACCCCACCGTTCAACGGTGACGCGAAGAGCCTGAAGCCCGCCGACCAGGTGCCGATCAGCCGTCGCAACTTCATCGAGCTGTGCGAAGCGCTCACCGAAGAGGACGAGCAGCACTTCGAGAACCTGTTCCGCCAGCTCGGCCTGTCGGTCGACTGGACCCAGACATATCGCACGATCTCCGACGACACGATCCGCACGAGCCAGCTGGCGTTCCTGCGCAACGTCGAGCGCGGTGAGGCTTACCAGGCGCTCGCGCCGACGCTGTGGGACATCGATTT
Source organism: Microbacterium sp. bgisy189 (assembly GCF_057707225.1). Classification (NCBI taxonomy): domain Bacteria; kingdom Bacillati; phylum Actinomycetota; class Actinomycetes; order Micrococcales; family Microbacteriaceae; genus Microbacterium; species Microbacterium sp. bgisy189. Next base: position 28,223 of record NZ_JBYIPT010000010.1, read on the forward strand.
CCGTTCCGCGATCGCGCAGGCAGAGCTTGAAGACCGCGACCAGCAGGCTTCGTACCACCGCATCGCGTTCCACAAGAGCGATGGCTCCGGCGACATCCACATCGAATCGACCCGCCCCGAGTTGCTCGCCGCATGTGTCGCCCTCGTGGCCAACCCAGACGACGAGCGCTACCGCGGCCTGTTCGGCACGACGGTGCGCACGCCCCTGTTCGACGTCGAGGTGCCGATCCTCGCCCACCCCCTCGCCCAGCAGGACAAGGGCTCCGGCATCGCGATGGTCTGCACCTTCGGTGATGTGACCGACATCATCTGGTGGCGAGAGCTCGACCTGCCCAACCGCACGATCCTCGGCAAGGACGGCCGCGTGCTGGCCGAGATGCCCGAGGCGATCGTGTCGGATGCCGGTCGTGCGGCCTATGCGGAGCTCGTCGGCAAGACGGTGTTCACCGCGCGAAAGACGGTCGTGGAGCAGCTGCAGGGATCGGGCGAACTGCTCGAGGTCTCCAAGCCCTTCAGCCACCCGGTGAAGTTCTACGAGAAGGGCGACCGCCCCCTCGAGATCGTCTCGACCCGGCAGTGGTACGTGCGCAACGGCGCCCGCGACGAAGACCTGCGCGACACGCTCATCTCGCTCGGCAAGGGCATGGACTGGCACCCCGACTTCATGCGCGTGCGGTACGAGAACTGGGTCGGCGGTCTCACCGGCGACTGGCTCGTGTCGCGCCAGCGCTTCTTCGGCGTGCCGATCCCGGTCTGGTACGGCCTCGACGAGCACGGTGAGCGCGACTACGACCGCGTGCTGACCCCCGACCACGCGAGCCTGCCGATCGATCCGACCATCGACGTGCCTGCCGGTTACACGGCGGACCAGCGCGGTGTGCCGGGCGGGTTCGACGCCGAGCAGGACATCTTCGACACGTGGGCGACGTCGTCGCTGACCCCGCAGCTGGCGGGCGGCTGGCAGCGTGACGACGAGCTCTGGAACCTCGTCGCACCCTTCGACGTGCGCCCGCAGGGCCAGGACATCATCCGCACCTGGCTGTTCTCGACGATGCTGCGCTCGGCGCTCGAAGACGGCCGTGCGCCGTGGACGGATGCCGCGATCTCGGGCTTCATCGTCGACCCCGACCGCAAGAAGATGTCGAAGTCGAAGGGCAACGTCGTCACCCCCGCCGACATCCTCGCGGGGCACGGTACGGATGCGGTGCGCTATTGGTCGGCCTCCAGCCGCCTCGGCGCAGACGCCGCCTTCGACCCGCAGAACCCGACGCAGGTCAAGATCGGCCGGCGCCTGGCGATCAAGGTGCTCAACGCGGCCAAGTTCGTGCTGTCGTTCCCGGTGCCGGAGGGCGCGCAGATCACGCACGCGCTCGACGCGTCGATGCTCGCGACGCTCGACCAGGTCGTCCGCGACGCGACGAAGGCGTTCGAGGCGTACGACCACGCCCGGGCGCTGGAGCTGACCGAAGCGTTCTTCTGGACCTTCTGCGACGACTACCTCGAGCTCGTCAAGGAGCGCGCCTACAACCAGACTGACGCGGGCCAGGCCTCCGCCGCCCTGGCGCTGCGCCTCGCGCTGTCGACGCTGCTGCGCCTGCTCGCCCCCGTGCTCGCGTTCGCGGCTGAAGAGGCGTGGTCGTGGTTCGAGGAGGGGTCGGTGCACACCTCCGCGTGGCCGACCCCGCTCGAGATCGAGGGCGACCCGGCGGTGCTGACTGCCGTGAGCGCCGCGCTCATCGGCATCCGTCGTGCCAAGACCGAGGCGAAGGCGTCGCAGAAGACCCCGGTGGACACGCTCACGGTCGCCGCGCCGGCCGCAGTGCTGGATGCCGTGCGCTCGGCCGAGGGCGACCTCAAGGCGGTCGGGCGCATCGCCGATATCGCATACGCCGACGCCGACACGCTCACCGTCAGCGACGTCGTGCTGGCGCCGCAGGAGGCATGATGCAGCTCGGCACGCGGTGGAGCATCGGCGCGGACATCCCGCGCGCGGTGCCCGCCGCGCTGCATCCGCACATCCGCGCCGTCGAGGCCGAGTGCGATGACCCACAGGCGCGCTGGACGCTCACCTTCCTCGAGGGGCGCGCAATCGCCGACCTCGATGTCGGTGTGCTCGTCGAGCAGCAGGCCGACGGGACGGTCACGGTGCGCGAGGACCTCGACGAGTTCTAGGTCCAGTCGAAGGTCAGCACCGCGAGCCGGCGAATCGTCACCTGCCCGATCGGACCGGTGTCCGCCGACGTCGGCACGTATGACACCGAGGAGAGACTGTCGCCGGCGATACCCACGCGGCTGAGCCTAGTCGTCGTGATCGGGCACCGCGTCGGCGCCCGCCTCACGCGTCCCGACGACGAGCAGTCGCGAGGCGATGAGCGCAGCGATCACCGCGATCGCGCCCCCGATGACGAACGGCGCGCGCAGGTCCCAGCGGCCGACGAGCCCGCCCAGCACGGTGGCGACGGGAAAGAGCCCCCACGTGAGCGTCCGGATGACGCCGAGGACCCGTCCGAAGATCTCCGGTGGCACGATCTGCTGGCGCAGGCTCCCCCACGGCACGTTCCACACCGATACGGCAGCGGCCGACACCGAGAACGCGGCGACCGCGAGCCACACGTTGGGAGCGAGGCCGGTGACGGCCATGGCGGTGCCCGAGACGAGGATCGCCGACAGCATGATGCGACCGCGGCCGAAGCGGGCGACCAGTCGGGAGGCGACGAGGGATCCGCCCAGTGCGCCGAGCCCGATGGCGGCGGTGAGGAAGCCGATCGCCGCGACCGGCACATCCATCGTCTCCAGGAAGAACAGGATGATGACCGCTTGCGCGAACGACAGGCAGGAACCGATCACCGAGGTGAACAGGACCATGGCGCGCAGGTAGCGGTGTCGCCAGAGGTAGCGAAGGGCCTCGCGGACGGGAATGCGCGCCGCGGCGACCGCAACCGGCTGCGCGGTCGCACCGACGGCGATGTCCGGGGCATTCGATGCGACCGCGCGCGCCGGATGCGGTAGATGCCGGGCCGCGGCGGCAGGCAGCAGCAGCGCGAGCACGATCGGGGCGATGTACCCGACGGCGCCGCACCACAGCGGTAGGCCCAGCGAGACCGCGAACAGCACGCCGGCGATGGGGGTCGCGACGAAGCTGTCGATCGTGATCTGGGCCGCCTGCATCCACCCGTTCGCACGGTCGAGCTGGCTGCGGCGCACGACGCCCGGGATGACGGCGTTCGTCGCGTTGTCGAAGAGCGTCTCGCCGAGCCCGAAGACGAGCGTGGCGGCGAACAGCGCCGTCAGCGAAAGGTCGCCGCCGACGGCGAGGATCGCCAGCCACAGGGCGACGCCGCCGCGGATCGTGTTGGCGAGGGCCATGAGCACCCGGCGGTCGAACCGGTCGACGAGCATTCCGGCGGGGAGGCCGAACAGCAGCCATGGGACGAATGCGAGCGCGCCGATGACGGAGATCGCCAGCGGATCTGTGGTCAGGGTGGTCGCCGCGAGCGGTACGGCGGTGCGGCCGAGCCCGTCGGCGAGGTTGCTGAAGGCGGCCGCGGTCCAGAGCTTGCCGAAGTCGCGCCCGAGCGGGGTCTTCGCGCGCGTCACGGTGGTCGTCATCGCGGCAGGATGCCGCTGCGATGCGCGGCGCCGCGCGTCTGCAATGCGTCGTCACCGTCGTCGCGACGACGACCGGAACGCCGGGCGATGCGCCGTTCGACAAGCGCTTCCGACGCGGCCGCTGCGCGCAGCAGCACGCTCTCGAAGACGGTCGGCGCCGGGCGGCACGCGGCGGTGGCGAGGGTTGCGGTGGTCATTGGGGGTCTCCTTCGTGCACGTCTTCCGCGTCTTCGGCGGGCTCAAGCGGGAACATGTCCGCGCGCACGGTGATCGGCCGCACGTCCGGCCCGGTCTGGTCGCGGTACGTTGTGGCCGCCTCGTCGAGCAGCGCCGAGAACTTGAGGGCGAGTTCGCGCAGCTGCGGTGCGGTCATGCGCACCGTGGTCGTGGAGAGCATCGCTGCCTCCTGCCACTCTTCCGGCTCCACGTCGTAGGCGTGTGCGAGGTAGTCCGCGAGCTGCCGGTGCCGGCGATCGAAGTAGGACGACATGACCACCTGGCTGGCGGCGCGACCGGCGGGGGTCTTCATCGCCTCGGGGTTGGCGAACGAAACGCTGCCCCGCGGACGCTCCCACCACCGTTCTCGGGCGGTGCCGCGACCCTCGACCTCTTGGATGAGGTCGTGTTTGGCGAGCGCGCGCAGGTGGTAGCTCGTGACACCGGACGACTCGCCCAGCCGGGCGGCGAGCGAACTGGCCGTCTGCGGACCGAGCTGCGACAGGATGTCGTAGATCTCGACGCGGATCGGATGCGCCAGCGCCTTCAACGCGCCCGGGTCGAGGATGCGCACATGGGCGAACGGGTCGCGGGGTTCGTCGGTCGTCATGTTCCAAAGATATCTTTGCAAAGACACATATGCAAGCATTTCTTTGCATCGGTCGACGCCTGGGCTCTAGGCTGGCGTGATGACGGATGCTTCGAACCCGCTGCTCAGCCCGACCACCCTCCCCTACGGACTCCCCGACTACCGTCTCATCCGTCCCGAGCACTACCTACCGGCATTCGAGGAGGCCTTCGCGCAGCACCGTGCCGAGATCGGCGCGATTACGCGGGTGCGATCGGCGCCGACATTCGAGAACACGCTCGTGGCGTGGGAGGAGTCGGGCGCGTTGCTGAACCAGGTCGCCCGCACCTTCTACACGGTGTCCTCCGCCGACGCGACCGACGAGATCCAGCAGATCGAAGAGACGCTCGCGCCGCTCATGTCGGCCCACCAGGACGCCATCCAACTCGACAGCGCCCTCTACGCACGCGTGCGCACCGTCTACGAAGCGCGCGACACGCTCGGGCTGAAGGGCGAGGACCGGCACCTCGTCGAACGACGCCACACCGAGATGACCCACGCGGGTGCCGCCCTCGACGACGCGCAGAAGGCGCGGCTGACCGAGCTCAATCAGCGTCTGTCGGTGCTGACGACGACGTTCGAGAAGCACCTGCTCGCCGACACCAACGATCTGGCCGTCGTCTTCGAGGACGCCGCGGAACTCGCGGGACTGACTGAGGGCGAGCTGTCCGCGGCGGCGGCAGCGGCCCGCTCCCGCGGCGTCGACGGCTACGTCGTCTCGCTGACGCTGTTCACAGGGCATCCCCACCTGTCGTCGCTGACCTCGCGCGAGAGCCGCCGTCGACTGCTCGACGCGTCGCGCAGTCGCGGGTCGCGCGGCAACGCGAACGACAACCGTGAGGTGCTGCTCGAGATCGTGCGGCTGCGGGCCGAACGGGCAGAGCTGCTCGGGTACGCCTCGCACGCCGCCTACATCACGAGCGACGAAACGGCCGGCTCCCCCGAAGCCGTCCACGCGCTGCTGCGCCGCCTCGCCGCCCCCGCTGCGGCGAACGCGCGACGCGAGCAGGCGGCGCTGCAGGCGATCATCGACGCCGGCGCCGAGCCGTTCCCGCTCGAGGCGCACGACTGGGCGTTTTACACCGAGAAGGTGCGCCAGGCCGAGTACGACCTCGATCGCACGGCGCTTCGCCCCTGGTTCGAAGCCGAGCGCGTGCTGCAGGACGGCGTCTTCCGCGCGGCGAGCGAGCTGTACGGCGTGACGTTCTCCGAGCGCGACGACCTGCCCGGATACCACCCCGATACCCGGGTGTTCGAGCTGCACAACCCTGACGGCAGCGAGCTCGGCCTGTACGTGCTCGACCTCTACACTCGCGACACCAAGCGCGGCGGTGCGTGGATGAACTCGATCGTCGACCAGAACGCGTTGCGTGGCACGCGACCGGTCGTCGTGAACAACCTGAATGTGCCGCAGCCGTCGCCGGGCAGCCCCACGCTGCTCACCCTCGATGAGGTGACGACGCTGTTCCACGAGTTCGGCCACGCGCTGCACGGCCTGTTCGCGACGGTCACCTACCCGCACTTCGCTGGTACGGCGGTGTTCCGCGACTTCGTCGAGTTCCCCAGCCAGGTCAACGAGATGTGGATCTACTGGCCCGAGATCCTCACCGCCTACGCGCGCCACATCGACACCGACGAGCCCCTGCCGGCAGCGGTCGTGGAGAAGCTGCGCGCATCCGAGGTGTTCAATCAGGGATTCGCCACCAGCGAGTACCTCGCGGCCGCGTGGCTCGATCAGGCGTGGCACTCCTTGTCCGCCGCGGAGGCGGCCGCGGTGACCGACGTCGCCGCGTTCGAAGCGGCGGCCCTCGCCGACATCGGCCTGGACAACCCCGTCGTGCCGACGCGCTACTCGTCGACTTACTTCGCGCACGTGTTCAGCGGCGGATACAGCGCGGGGTACTACTCGTACATCTGGAGCGAGGTGCTCGACGCCGACACTGTGGAGTGGTTCCATGAGAACGGCGGGCTGACGCGCGCAGGCGGCGACCGGTTCCGGGAACGGCTGCTGGGCGTGGGCGGATCGAAGGATCCGCTCGAGGCCTACCGCGACTTCCGGGGGCGCGATGCCGACATCGCGCCGCTGCTGGCCCGCCGCGGACTCGATTCCTGACCAGAACGGACGTGACCATGCTCGCCGACACCCCCTATGGTCCCGCGGACGACTTGGACCTCGCTCCCCTGCCGCTGGCGGCGGTGCGCCACGACGGTGTCACGATCGCCGACCTGACGCGCCTGTTCGATGCGGGCTTCGGGGCTCTGGGTGCTGCGGCCGCAGGCGGCGTCGTCACCCCGATCGGACCGGCCGTCGCGATCTATCACGGTGACCCGATGGCGACGTTCGACCTCGAGATCGCGTTCCCTGTCGCGACGCCGCTGACCGATCCCCTGCCCGGTGAGGGCGGCGTGCTCATCACGCCGTCATCCCTGCCCGCCGGCGCCGCGGTCGCGACGACGCACATCGGCTCCTACGACGGGCTGGGCAGCGGATGGGGCGGTCTCGTGGATCGCGCAGCGCAGCGCGGGATCCATCCCGCCGGCACTTGGATCGAGGTCTATGTGTCGGACCCGACAGACACACCGGCCGACGAACTGCGCACCGACCTCATCATGCCGACGGCGGTGTGACCGCGTAGACGACGCGGGCGAACTGCCCGACCGCCTTCGCCGAGACCAGTCGCAACCGGTCGGATTCGACGCGACGCGGCAGCAGTGGCGCCCCGCCGGTGAGCAGCACCGGGGCGATCGAGACGGCGATCTCGTCGAGCGCACCGGCGTCGACGAATTGGCCCGCGAGGTCTCCCCCGCCGACCACCCAGATGTCCTTCTCTCCCGCCGCCGCGCGCAGCTGCGGCAAAGCGTCTGCGACGTTGCCGCGGAGGAAGGTCACATCGGCTCCGTCGGGTACCGGGAGGTCGCGGTTGGTGAACACGAATGTCGGCCGATCGCCGTGGAAGTCATGCCACTTCTCAGGATGGTTCAGGATGTCGGATTCGGCGAGCACCCACTCGTAGGTCGTGGAGCCCTCGACCAGCACGCCCGCGTTGGTCGGCAGCACTTCGTCGTCCGGCGTCGTGCCGCCGTCGACGGCGAACAACCACGCGAGGGAGTTCTGCTCGTCGGCGATCCAGCCGTTGATCGTCGTCGCAGTGTCGAAGATGATGCGTCCCATGCCGGCCACCCTATGCGGGGGTTCGGACAGGGAACGGCTCAGGCGCTCTTGCGCTTCTGGCGGAGGACGAGCGTCGGTGCCGCACCGTCAGTGACCGATGCCCGGGTGACGATCACCTTGTCGACGTCTTCGGTCGACGGGATCTCGAACATGATCGGCCCGAGCACTTCTTCGAGGATGGCGCGCAGTCCGCGAGCGCCCGTCTTGCGCTCCATGGCGAGGTCGGCGATCGCACGGAGCGCATCGTCTTCGAACTCGAGCTCCACGCCGTCGAGCTGGAACATGCGCTGGTACTGCTTGACGAACGCGTTCTTCGGCCCGGTGAGGATCTGGATGAGCGCATCCTGCCCGAGCGGTGAGACCGCAGTGACGACCGGCAGACGGCCGATGAACTCGGGGATCAGACCGAACTTGTGCAGGTCTTCGGGCTGCACCTCGCTGAAGAGTTCGAGATCCTGACCCTTGTCGTGCAGCGGGGCGCCGAAGCCGACGCCGTGCTTGCCCACGCGCGACGAGATGATCTCTTCAAGGCCTGCGAAGGCACCGGCGACGATGAACAAGACGTTCGTCGTGTCGATCTGGATGAACTCCTGGTGCGGGTGCTTGCGCCCGCCCTGCGGCGGCACCGAGGCGACGGTGCCCTCGAGGATCTTCAGGAGCGCCTGCTGCACGCCCTCCCCCGACACGTCGCGGGTGATGGAGGGGTTCTCCGCCTTGCGGGCGATCTTGTCGACCTCGTCGATGTAGATGATGCCCGTCTCTGCCCGCTTCACATCGAAGTCGGCTGCCTGCAGGAGCTTCAAGAGGATGTTCTCGACATCCTCACCCACGTAGCCAGCCTCGGTGAGGGCGGTGGCGTCGGCGACGGCGAACGGCACGTTGAGGCGCTTTGCGAGCGTCTGCGCGAGGTAGGTCTTGCCGCAACCGGTCGGCCCGAGCAGCAGGATGTTGCTCTTCGCGATCTCGACCTCTTCGGCGCGCTGCTCTGCGGGCTGGATGACGGTGTGCGCACGCACGCGCTTGTAGTGGTTGTAGACGGCGACGGAGAGGGCGCGCTTGGCGGCATCCTGCCCGACGACGTACTCCTCGAGGAACGAGAAGATCTCGCGCGGCTTCGGGAGGTCGAATTCGGCGACGGCGCCGTCGGCCGATTCGGCCATGCGCTCTTCGATGATCTCGTTGCACAGCTCAACGCACTCGTCGCAGATGTAGACGCCGGGGCCCGCGATCAACTGCTGGACCTGCTTCTGGCTCTTTCCACAGAAGGAGCATTTGAACAGGTCGGCGCTCTCACCGATGCGAGCCATGCACTCCTCCTTGGTGTTCCGACGTTCGCCGGTCGTGCGGTGCACCTCCGAGCCTAACCTCAGACACCGACACTTCTGTGGATTGTGGCCGGTTCGCCGCACTCCGCACACGCGAACGCCCCCACCGGATGGCGGGGGCGTTTGCGTGTGCGGATCAGGAAGCGATCGAGGCCTGCTGCCGCTTGCGCGACGTGAGCACCTGGTCGACGATGCCGTACTCGAGCGCGTCGTTCGCCGACAGGATCTTGTCGCGGTCGATGTCCTTGTGGACCTCCTCCTGCGACTTCTTCGTGTGACGCGCCATGGTCTCCTCCAGCCACGTGCGCATGCGCAGGATCTCGGCAGCCTGGATCTCGATGTCGGATGCCTGACCGTGCCCGGCCTCACCGACGGCGGGCTGGTGCATGAGGATCCGGGCATTCGGCAGCGCGAGGCGCTTGCCGGGAGCGCCGGCCGCGAGCAGCACCGACGCAGCGGAGGCCGCCTGTCCGAGCACGACCGTCTGGATCTGCGGCGAGACGTATTGCATCGTGTCGTAGATCGCCGTCATGGCGGTGAAGGAGCCACCGGGCGAATTGATGTACATGACGATGTCTCGGTCGGGGTCCTGGCTCTCGAGCACGAGCAGCTGCGCCATGACGTCATCGGCCGAGGCGTCGTCGACCTGCACGCCCAAGAAGATCACGCGGTCCTCGAACAGCTTGTTGTACGGGTCCTGGCGCTTGTAGCCGTATGCCGTGCGCTCTTCGAACTGCGGCAGGATGTAGCGGCTCGAGGGCAGCTGCACGCCACCTGCGGCTCCGGGCATCGCGAAGGATGGGGTGTTCATCGTGAGGGTCCTCCGGTTCAGTTCTCGGTGCCGCCGCCACCGATGACATCGGTGGCGGATTCGCGGATGTGGTCGACGAAGCCGTACTCGAGGGCTTCGTCGGCGGTGAACCAGCGGTCGCGGTCACCGTCGGCGTTGACCTGCTCGACGGACTTGCCGGTCTGGGCCGCGGTGATCTCGGCCAGACGCTTCTTCATGTCGAGGATGAGCTGCGCCTGCGTCTGGATGTCGCTCGCGGTGCCACCGAACCCGCCGTGCGGCTGGTGCAGCAGGACGCGGGCGTTCGGCGTGATGTACCGCTTGCCCTTGGTGCCGCTCGTCAGCAGCAGCTGGCCCATGGAGGCCGCCATGCCGATGCCGACGGTGACGATGTCGTTCGGCACGAACTGCATCGTGTCGTAGATCGCCATACCCGCCGTGATCGAGCCGCCGGGCGAATTGATGTAGAGGTAGATGTCCTTCTCGGAGTCCTCGGCGGCGAGCAGGAGGATCTTCGCGCAGATCTCGTTCGCGTTCTCGTCGCGCACCTCCGACCCGAGCCAGATGATGCGGTCCTTGAGCAGTCTGTCGAAGACGCTCTGAGCCATGAGGGGTTCAGCCATGGGTGCTCCCGTTCCGATGTGTCGTTCACCGACGAATCTACCGACGCGGCGACGAGCCACCGGCCGTGTTCGCCGTCGGCGGAGTGCGTGGCGCGGCCGGGCGGATGGTGGGAACGACGAAGGGCGGATGCCGCAGCATCCGCCCTTCGTTCGATGGGATCACTCCGCGTCGGCAGCCTTCTTCGCGGGAGCCTTCTTGGCGGCCGGATTCTTGGCCGGAGCCTTCTTCTCGGCCGGTGCGTCGGCGTCGTCGGCCTTCTTGGCCGGGGCCTTCTTGGCGGCGGGCTTCTTCGCGGGAGCCTTCTTCTCGGCCGGTGCGTCGGCGTCGTCGGCCTTCTTGGCGGGGGCCTTCTTCGCAGCGGGCTTCTTCGCGGGCTTCTCGGCGGGCGCCTCCTCGGCGCCCTCTTCAGCCTCGTCCTCGACGGCGACGAAGCCGGTCAGGTCGACGGGCTTGCCGGCGGTGTCGACGACGGTGACCTTGCCCAGCGCAACGGCGATCGCCTTGTTGCGCGCGACCTCGCCGATCATGAGCGGCAGCTGGCCACCCTGCTGCAGCGCATCGACGAACTCCTGCGGAGCCATGCCGTACTGCTGCGAGGACTGGATGAGGTACTGGGTGAGCTCGTCCTGCGAGACCTGCACCTTGTGTGCCTCGGCGATCTTGTCGAGGATCATCTGCGTGCGGAACTGCTTCTCGCTCGCCTCGGTGACCTCGGCGCGGTGCTCGTCGTCCTCGAGACGGCCTTCGCCCTCGAGGTGGGCGTGCACCTCGTCCTCGACCAGCTGCGCCGGCACGGGGATGTCGGTCTGCTCGATGAAGGCCTCGATGAGCTTGTCGCGCGCGGCGTTGCCCTGCGCGAACACGCCCTGCTGCGAGACGCGCTCGACGAGGCTCTCGCGCAGCTCCGCGATGGTGTCGAACTCGCTCGCGATCTGCGCGAAGTCGTCGTCGGCCTCGGGCAGCTCGCGCTCCTTGACGGCCTTGACGGTGACCGAGACTTCGGCCTCTTCACCGGCGTGGTCGCCGCCGACGAGCTTCGAGCGGAAGGTGGTGTCCTCGCCGGCGGTCAGCGAGTCGATGGCCTCGTCGATGCCCTCGAGCAGTTCGCCCGAGCCGACCTCGTACGAGACGCCCTCGGCACGGTCGATCTCGTTGCCGTCGATCGTGGCGACGAGGTCGAGCTCCACGAAGTCGCCGGTGGCGGCCGGGCGGTCGACGGTCACGAGGGTGCCGAAGCGCCCGCGCAGGCGGTCGAGCTCCTCATCCACGGCGGCGTCGTCGGTCTCGACAGCGTCGACGGTGAGGGTGATCTTGTCGTAGGAGGGCAGTTCGAACTCGGGTCGGACGTCGACCTCGACCTCGACCTTGAGGTCGCCCGAGAAGTCCTTCTCGTTGGGCCACTCGACGACCTCGGCCGACGGGCGGCCGACGATGCGAACCTCGTTGGCCTGGACGGCTTCACGATAGAAGGTGTCGAGGCCTTCGCTGACGGCGTGCTCGATGACGGCGCCGCGACCGATGCGCTGGTCGATGATCGGAGCGGGGACCTTGCCCTTGCGGAAGCCGGGGATCTGCACGTCCTTCGCGATGTGCTCGTACGCGTGGGCGATGCTGGGCTTCAGCTCGTCCGGGGTGACCGTGATGTGCAGCTTGACCCGGGTGGGGCTGAGCGTCTCGACGGTGCTCGTGACCATGCTCTTGGTTCTCCTTGTGGATGCGTCCGCGCGCGAGCGCGCACGGTCGGTCTTCGGTCTTGGGGGGTCGTTGTCGGGGCGACAGGATTTGAACCTGCGGCCTCCCGCTCCCAAAGCGGGCGCTCTACCAAGCTGAGCTACGCCCCGGGCGCGCACGAGGCGAGCGCCGAAAAACGGCCATTGGTCAGTCTAGCCGACAACGCCCTGTAGACTCGTCAGGATGCCGCAGCGCATGCTGCTGCGGGGGTGTAGCTCAATGGTAGAGTCTCAGTCTTCCAAACTGATTGCGCGGGTTCGATTCCCGTCACCCCCTCCAATGTCCCGATGTGCACCCGCAGGGTGTGCAGCGGGACATTCGTGTTGATGCGAATCGAACCCTTGGGTGGGCCCACGCCGCCCGAGGCTCCGCGCGCCGCGCAGCGGCGTGTGGAGTGGCGGTGGGGACGATTCCCGTCACCCCCTCCAATGTCCTCACGTTCGGCAGCAGGCCGGGCGGGAGGACTTTCGTGTGGGGGAACGAGGGATTGACCACGGCTGCGAGTCCCTGATTCCAGCGTGAGTCGGACGTTCACCGCGGTGGGACTCATCGCGGAATGCCGGACTCACCGCCCGGCGACCATCGCGGGATCAGCCGAGCAGCGACGGCCGCTCCCCTGGTCGTCCCTCGATCGCGCGGATGAGCGTGTCGGAGTCGAACGGGCCCTTGTGCCGCTTGCCGTTGACGAAGAACGTCGGTGTGCCGCTGATGTCCATGATCTCGGCATCGAGCCGGTCGTCCTCGATGCGGTGGGCGACTTCGGGCGAGTCGAAGTCCTCAGCGAATCGGTCCATGTCGAGCCCGAGATGTGAGGCGTGGTCGAAGAGATCCTCGCGCCCGAGCCGATCCTGGTTGTTGAACAGGCAGGTGTACATCTCGGGGAACCTGCCCTGGCGGGCTGCCGCCTCGACGGCCTGCGCCGCCTGCTGCGCGTGCGGGTGCGGCCCGTCGAGCGGCAGATGCCGCCATGCGATGCGGATGTCGTCGCCGAAATGCGCGAAGACGGCATCCACAGACCCTGTCGCGCGGCTGCAGAACGGGCACTCGAAGTCGCCGTACTCCACCAGCGAGTACTTCGCGTCGGCGGGTCCGCGCACGTGGTCGCGTTCCATGTCGATCGGGCGTGCGAGCACGGCGCCGACCGGACGCGGCGGGCGGATGCGGTCGCCGATCGTGATGACGACCCAGCCCAGCACGAAGGCGATGACGGATGCCGCGAGCACGGCGATGCGGGCGATGTCCTGCGTGTCGTGGTCTTCGATGGCGATCGGCACGATGAACAGCGAGATCGTGAAGCCGATGCCCGACAGGGCCGCTCCCCCGGCGACGCGGTTGAGGCCGAGCCCGGGCGCGAGCGTGCCCTTGCGCAGCGCCACCATCGCCGCGGTCACTCCGGTAATGCCGATGAACTTGCCCAGGACGAGGCCGACGATGATCGCCCATGCCAACGGTGAGGCGACCGCTGCGGCGAGCGTGTCGCCGGTGATGCGCACGCCGGCGTTGGCGAGGGCGAACAGCGGGAGCACGAGGAAGGACACGTACGGTCGCCAGCTCTCGTCGATCCGTTCGTTCAGCGAGAGCGATTGCCGGAGGCTGCGCGTCACCGCCCGCGCGTACCCGGGACTCGGCGACTCGCGGAACGCCCGGGTCAGATCGGCGGTTCGCTCCACCTGGGCGCGACGCGGGGCGAAGACCGGAATGATGAGCGCGACGGCGACGCCGGCGAGTGTCGCGTGGATCCCCGACATGTCGACCGCTGCCCACAGTGCGACACCGATCACGAGGTACGCCGCACCCTGACCTGCGGGCAGGTAGCGCACGGCGACCAGCGCAGCCATCAAGAGCACCGCGACGACGAGTGGCCAGACGGCGAGGCCCGAGCTGTAGAAGACGCCGATGACGAGCAGCGCGCCGACATCGTCGATGACCGCGAGGGTGAGCAGGAACACCCGCAACCGCGCCGGGAAGCGCGGCGAGATGATCGCGAGCGCACCCAGCAGGAACGCGGTGTCGGTCGAGATCACGATGCCCCAGGCGTCGGCCTCGTCGGTGCGGCCGGCGATCAGCACGAAGAGCAGTGCGGGCACGACCAGCCCGGCCACGGCCGCCGCGATCGGCACGATGGCACGGGAGCGGTCGGTCAGCTCACCCAACAGGAGCTCGCGTTTGACCTCGAGCCCGATGAGGAAGAAGAACAGCGTCATCAACAGGTCGTTCACGAGCTCGTGCAACGTGAAGTGCAGCTGGAAGTCACCAGCCACCAGTTCGATGGGGAGCTCCCAGAACTCCTCATAGGCGTGCAACGGCCCGACGTTCGCCCACAGCAGTGCGATCGCGACGCCGACGAGCATGAGCGCCGCCGAGACCTGATCGTTCGACAGATTCTTCTTCTTCGCGTGGATGCGTGCTTGGAGCGTCGGCTGCACCTCGCCGCTCACGCGTCGGCCGCCCCGGCGTGCGCCGACGAGTGCTCACGGTAGATCTGCGCGTTGCGAAGGATGCCGGCACGTTCGTCGTCGGTGAGCGCCCGGCGTACCTTGGCCGGCACGCCCGCGACGAGCGAGCCGTCGGGAATCTCCGCGCCCTCGAGGACGACGGCACCGCCGGCGATGAGGCACCCCGCGCCGATGCGTGCGCCGGAGAGGACGACGCTCCCCATGCCGATGAGCGACCCGTCGCCGATGACGCACCCGTGCACGACGGCGTTGTGGCCGACGGAGACATCGCGGCCGATGACGACGGGATGGCCGGCATCCACGTGCACCGACACGTTGTCCTGCAGGTTGCTGCCTCGTCCGAGCGTGATGGGGGCGCTGTCGCCGCGGACGACCGCGTTGTACCAGACGCTGGATCCCTCTTCCAGGGTGACCTCGCCGACCAGGCGCGCACCCGACGCGACGAAGCTCGTCTCGTGCAGGTGTGGCGTCTTCCCGCCGACGGTGAGGATGCGGGCGTCGTCGGCGATCGTCATGAGCTGAGCCTAACCTTGCCGGGCGGAAAAGGCCCGGTAAGCCGAGCCTTTGCTTGCTTGCGGAATGTTCTCGCGCGAGTAGCGTTGGAGTCAACAGCGGGGCACGACCCCGCCGAACGGAGGCGAGAAGACATGACGAAGACCCACACCATCCCCATGACCGCTGCCGACCCCGAGGTCGCCGCGGGAACAGCCCAGTTCCTCACCCCCGTCGTTCTCGGGTTGCAGGCCCTCGCCGTCAACGGCAAGCAGGCCCACTGGAACGTCCGCGGCGCGAACTTCATCGCGATCCACGAGCTGCTCGACACGGTGGTCGCCAATGCGCAGAACGCCGCCGACCAGGCCGCTGAGCGCATCGTCGCCCTCGGCCTGCCGATCGACGCCCGCGTGAGCACGGTCGCAGACAAGGTGAAGGCGACCACCGTGCCCGCAGGCTTCGCGCAGTGGCAGGACGAGATCGTCGCGATCGTCGGCGACATCGACGCGGTGCTCGCAGATGTGCAGGCCGCGATCGACGGACTCGACGAGATCGACCTGACGAGCCAGGACATCGTCATCGGCATCAAGGCGGCGCTCGAGAAGGACCGCTGGTTCCTCTCGGCGCACCTCGCCAGCTGAACCGAACGAGACAACGCGCCCCGGACCTGAACGGTTCGGGGCGCGTTGTCTCGTTCAGGACAGGTGCGTCAGTCGACCGCCGAGCAGGGTCGCCGCGGTGCCCGTCGCGCGCAGCGAGGGCTCGTCGGCGCTGAGTGGATCGCGGTCGATCACCGCGAGGTCGGCGACGTCGCCCGCGTTCACCGTCGACCCCGTGACTGAGCCTCCACTGGTGGATGCCGCGAGGGCAGTCGCAGCATCCAATGCCTGATCGGGTCGCCAGGCGGGCCGTCCCCCGCGCGTGCGGAAGACCGCGGCGGCCATCGCCGCCCAGGGGTCCAGTGGTGCGACCGGCGCATCGGAGCCGAACAGCAGGTTCGCTCCGGCATCGGCCAAGGCGCGCAGCGGATACGGCAGCGCCGTCTGCTCAGCCCAGATCGTGTCGGTGAGGTCGCGGTCGTCCACCGCATGCTCGGGCTGCACGCTGGCACCGACACCGAGGCGCGCGAAGCGGGCGATGTCGGCGTGGGCCACCAGCTGCGCGTGCTCGATCGTGCCCTGCGCCCCCGTTGCGGCGAACGCGTCGAGGGCGTGCGTGTTGGCGAGGTCGCCGATCGCGTGAACCGCGACCTCGAGCCCCGCACCGGTCGCGCGGGTGAGGAGCTCGCCGAGGATGTCCGGCGCGATCGTCAGCAGCCCTCGGTTGCCCGGATCGCCCGGGTAGTGGTGCGAACACGCCGCCGTGCGGGTGCCGAGGGAGCCGTCGGTGATGAGCTTGAGCGGCCCCATCCGGACGAGCCCCGCGGGGTCGAGAGCGTCACCGGTGGCGAGCCCCTCGGAGATGGCGCGCTCGAGCAGCGCCGGGTAGACACCGAACCGGATACGCGTCGAATCGAACCCCTGCGCGAGGCGCCGTGTCCACGCTTCCGCGTTCCACGCCATGTCGAGGTCGACGATTCCCACGATCCCCAGCGCAGCGGCGCGGGCGAGGGCCTCGGTGACGAAGCGGTCCCCCACCGCTGGATCGACGGCGTTGAGCCGCCGCGAGATCTCGAACGCGGGCTCCTCGCGAAGCATCCCATCCTCGGTCGCGGCGAGCTGTTCGCGGGCGAACGCAGCGGTGTTCAGCCAGACGCTGTGCACGTCGGCGTTGATGAGATACGTCGGCACGTCCGCAGTGACGGCATCGAGCATTGCGCGCGTCGGGCGGTCCGGCCACAGGGCATCACGGAAGCCGGTGCCGACACGTCGACCGTCGTCGAGCGCGGGTGCGCCGCCCATCCGCGCCGCGGCGTCAGCGGCGGAGGTCGCGTCGCCGAGCGGCACCCGCTGAGCGACGAGGGCCCACTGCACGGTGTGCACGTGATGATCCCAAAGCCCGGGGATCAGCCAGCCACCGGCACCATCGAGGACAACGCCTGCGCGCGGGAGCGCGCCCGCCGGTGCGATGTCGATGACGCGACCGTCACGCAGGTGCACGTCGACGACGTCGTCACCGAACGGGTCCAGCCTGTCGGAGCCCGTCAATCGCACGTCGGCGACGACGTCGACCTGCGAACCGTGTTCGGCGGTCACGACTGCGCCCGCGCGGCGCGCATCGACTCGTGCGCGCGGCGCATCTCGCCCGCAAGTCGCGGGTCGGCATACGGCGACGCCCCGGATTCCAGCGCCGCGATGACCTGATCTACGCTGACGTCGCTCTTGTTCTGACTGAGTTTGCGTTTGGCGACGACCTTGGTGGGCGTCAGACGGAATCCGACGGTGCCACGCTCCATCCTTCGCACGTAGTCCTCGTCGTTCGGCGGCTCCCACATGAGGTGCGGCTGCGCCATCCCGGACTCGAAGCGCATGACGAGTCGGTCGAGCACCCGCAGGTTCTCCTCCGCTGCGAGCACTTCGGGCACGCCCGACAGGTGCACCGTCACAAAGTTCCATGTGGGAACGTTCGGGCCCGGCTCGTACCAGCCCGGTGAGATGTAGCCGTGGGGGCCTTGCGCGATGACCAGCAGTTCGGCGCCGGTGCCGAGCCCCAGCAACAGATCGTCGGGCCGGCCGACGTGTCCGACGATGGTGAGATCGTCGCGTGCCTCGTCGAGCAGCACCGCGTAGTGCGACGCGACCAGACCCTCGGCGCCCGTCGCGACGAGGGTCATCCAGGGGTTCTCTTCGATGACGCGGCGCAGTTCGCGGACGTCGGTCATCGCGAAACTGGGGTTCTGCCTCATGCCGTCGCTCCTTCTGTCCCCCCGACGCTCAACGTTGGCAGCTCGGGCACCAGTACAGCTTCCTCGTCGCCATCTCCTCGAGCACGATGGCGGTTCCGCACACCCGGCAGGGCAGCCCGGTGCGGTGGTAGACCCAATGGCGATCGTCGCGGCTCGCCATCGCCCGCCGATACGCCTCGGCATCCAGATCGTCCATCGTCATCATCTGGCCGGTCTCGACGCCGATGGCGAGCAGACGGACCCAGTCGCGCCACAGTCCGCGGACGGTCTCCTCGGGTACATCGCGACCGGGCGTGTGGGGATCGAGGCCGGCGCGGAAGAGCAGTTCGGCGCGGTAGACGTTGCCGATGCCGCTGACGACGCTCTGGTCCATCAGCAGCAGACCGATCGGTGTGGGCTTGCGACGCACGGTGGCGGTGAAGCGTTCCTCTCCGGCGTCGACGTCGTCGACGAGCGGGTCGGGGCCGAGCTTGGCGATGGTCGCCGCGACCTCGTCGGGGCTCTGCAGTTCGCACGCGGTCGGTCCGCGCAGGTCGGCGCACGTGACGTCGGTGAGCAGACGCAGCCGCACCTGACCGACGACCGCCGGCGGCCAGAGGTCGCCGTCGTCCGCGAGCCCCGTGGTCTGTTCGCTCATCCGCACGTGGACGCGAGTGCGACGGGGCGCGCCGATCGACGTCAGCGAATTCTCTCCGGCGTCGTCGAAGACCTGGTCGAGGTCGGTCCCCCGCTGATTGGTCTGCCCCATCCGCCCGTTCGCAGACGCGATCGTCGGGTCGACGAGGATCTCGCCTGCGAAATCCCACGCGCCGTACATACCCAGGTGTACGCGGAGCCACACATCATCCTCGAACCCGAGGAACATCTGCTTGCCGACCGCACGGACCTCGGTCGCTTCCCGTCCGGCGAGCACGGCCGCGCCCTCGGCGAACCTGCCCTGCGGGCTGGAGGCCTGGACCGTGCGCCCGACGATGTTGCGGTCGAACTGGCGCGCGATGCGGTGGACGGAATGCCCCTCGGGCATCAGTGGACCTGCGGGGCGCGGGGGTCCGGCTCGAGCGAGCCGTCGGTCTCGTACGCCGCGAGCTGACCGATGCGCCGCACGTGGCGCTCCTCGCCCGGGAACGGCGTCGCGATGAAGCGGTCGATGAACGACACGGCCTCGTCGAAGGTGTGCTGGCGCGCACCGATCGCGATGACGTTCGCGTCGTTGTGCTCGCGCGCGAGTTCCGCCGTCGAGAGGTTCCAGACCAACGCGGCGCGGATGCCGCGGACCTTGTTCGCCGCGATCTGCTCGCCGTTGCCCGACCCGCCGAAGACCACCCCGAGCGCCTGCGCACCGGCGGCCTGGTCCTCGACGACCGCCTGCGCTGCGCGAATGCAGAACGAGGGATAGTCATCGAGCGGGTCGTACGAAACCGGACCGTGGTCGATCACGTCGTGGCCCTGCGCGGCCAGGTGCTGCTGCAGCTGCGTGGAGAACTCGAGTCCGGCGTGGTCGGTGGCGATGTGGATCCGCATGCTCACAATCCTAGGGAGAAGGTCCGACCGCGGCGTCCGTGCGTCACGGCGCGAGCCCGGCCGCCGCGGGTTTGAATCCGGCGCGAACGTTCTCGCAGCATCCGGGGCGGCACACGTCGAACCACGGCCCGAGTGCCGTGCGGGCCGGGCGGTCGGATGCCGGGGTGCCCTGCACGCGCTCCATGACCAGATCGACGAGCCCGGCGACGTACGCGGGATCGATGCCGGGGGTCGGCGTGCGCACCGCGCGCAGTCCGGCGCCCGCCGCCGCTTCGATCGCCTCGGTATCGAGGTCCCACAGCACTTCCATGTGGTCGCTCACGAAGCCCAGCGGCACGATCACGACGGCCGCGAATCCGGCATCCGGCAGCGTTTCGATGACGTCGCAGATGTCGGGTTCGAGCCACGGCTGGCTCGGCGGTCCCGATCGCGACTGGTAGACGAGATCCCACGCAATGCCGGCGGCATCCGACCGGGCCTCGGCGAGCTCATCCATGATCACCTCTGCGACGGCGCGATGCTGCGCGGCGTACGCACCACCCTCGCCCCAGTCGACGTCGCGCGGCCCGGAGCGTTCAGCGTCGGCGAGCGGGATGCTGTGCGTCGAGAACAGCACCCGGATCGTGTCGGCGTCCACGCCGTCGTCGAGCATCCCGGCGACGGCATCACGCACGCCGGCACTCACCGGCGCGACGAAACCTGGGTGGTCGAAGAACTGTCGCACCTTGTCGATGGTGACCCGGTCGGAGACGCCGGCGGCATCGGCGACCCGGGCGAAGTCCTCGCGATACTGGCGACAGCTCGAGAACGAGCTGTACGCGCTCGTGGCCAGGGCGATCAACCGGGTGTGACCCGCATCGACGGCATCGGTGACGGCCTGCTCGAGGTAGGGCTCCCAATTGCGGTTGCCCCAGTACACCGGCAGGTCGATGCCCCGTCGGGCGAGTTCGTCCTCGAGGGCGGCCTTCAGCGCGCGGTTCTGCGCATTGATGGGGCTCACACCGCCGAAATGCCGGTAGTGGTGTGCCACCTCTTCGAGCCGCTCGTCGGGGATGCCGCGACCCCGTGTCACGTTCCGCAGGAACGGGATGACGTCGTCCTGGCCTTCTGGCCCGCCGAAACCGGCGAGCAGAATCCCGTCGTACGCGACGGGCTCTTCGACGTGTGCCGGGCCGGTCGCCGCGGCCGGTGAGGCCAGCAGCACGGGGGTGGGAACAGAGACGGTCGGAAGCGCAGATTCGGGGTCGGAACTCACACCACCATCCTCGCACCCGCGCGCGTCGGCTCGGCACGGCATAGGCTGTGTGCGGTGCCCGGCCGACCACGCCGGACGCCGCAGACCTGCCCGAACACCCCACGGAACCCCAGGGAGCAACGACGTGCCCGGAGAGAACCTCACCCGCATCGAGGCGCAGGAGCGCCGCGCGATCGTCGACACGCAGTCGTACGAGATCGCCCTCGACTTGACGAAGGGCGCCGAGGTCTTCGGGTCGCGCACCATCGTGCGCTTCACCGCGACACCCGGCGCGTCCACCTTCATCGACCTGATCGCACGCGACGTGCGAACGATCACGCTCAACGGCGCGCCCGTCGACGCTGCGGCGTTCGCCGATTCGCGGATCGCGCTGTCGGGCCTTGCCGCTGAGAACGAACTGATCGTCGACGCGGACTGCCTCTACACCAACACCGGTGAGGGCCTGCACCGGTTCGTCGACCCGGTCGACGGCGAGGTCTACCTCTACTCGCAGTTCGAGGTGCCCGACTCCCGCCGCGTCTTCGCCGTGTTCGAGCAGCCCGACCTGAAGGCGACGTTCCAGTTCACCGTGACCGCGCCGGCCGCGTGGAAGGTCGTCTCCAACTCCCCCACCCCCGAGCCCGTCGTCGACGGCGAGTCTGGCACGTGGTCGTTCGCCCCCACCCCGCGCATCTCGTCGTACATCACGGCGCTCGTCGCGGGCCCGTACGAGGCGACCTTCTCCGAGCTGACCAGCGCCTCGGGCCGGGTCGTGCCCCTCGGCGTGTACGGACGCAAGAGCCTGTGGCAGCACCTCGACGCCGACTACATCTTCGAGAAGACCCGGCAGGGCTTCGAGTACTTCGAAGCGAAGTTCGGCGTGCCCTACCCGTTCGAGAAGTACGACCAGCTGTTCGTCCCCGAGTTCAACGCGGGTGCCATGGAGAACGCCGGCGCGGTCACTTTCACCGAGACCTACGTCTTCCGCAGCAAGGTGACCGACGCCGTCAAGGAGCGTCGGGTCGTCACGATCCTGCACGAGCTCGCGCACATGTGGTTCGGTGACCTCGTCACCATGAAGTGGTGGAACGATCTGTGGCTCAACGAGTCGTTCGCCGAGTGGGCGTCGACGATCGCGACAGCCGAGGCCACCGAATGGACCGAAGCGTGGACGACGTTCAACGCCATGGAGAAGACCTGGGCCTACCGCCAGGATCAGCTCCCCTCGACGCACCCGGTCGTCGCCGAGATCAACGACCTCGAAGACGTGCAGGTGAACTTCGACGGCATCACGTACGCCAAGGGCGGTTCGGTGCTGAAGCAGCTGGCGGCCTGGGTCGGCATCGACGAGTTCTTCGCGGGTGTGTCGGCGTACTTCCAGAAGCACGCCTGGTCGAACACCGAGCTGAGCGACCTGCTCACCGAGCTCGAGACCACGAGCGGCCGGGAACTCGGCACGTGGTCGAAGAAGTGGCTCGAGACGGCGGGCGTCAACACGCTCGCACCTGAGCTCACGACCTCGGAGGACGGCACGATCACGCGTTTTGCGATCGTGCAGACCGCCCCGGCGGACTACCCGACGATCCGTCCGCACCGGCTCGGCGTCGGCTTCTACAGCCTGCAGGACGGCTCGCTCGAGCGCGTGCACTACGCCGAACTCGACGTCGACGGCGACCTCACCGAGGTGCCGGAGCTGAAGGGCCTGGCGCGCCCCGACCTCGTGCTCCTCAACGACCACGACCTCGCCTACGCGAAGATCCGACTCGACGAGCGGTCGCTCCAGACCGCGATCGAGCACCTCTCGGCGATCGGCGACCCGCTCGCACGTTCGCTGGTCTGGGGCGCCGCGTGGGACCAGACCCGCGACGCAGAGTCTTCGGCATCCGACTACGTCGATCTCGTGCTGCGCAACATCGGCAGCGAGACCGAGTCGACCACCGTTCGGACGACGCTGGCGCAGCTGCTGCTGGCCGCCAGTGCCTATGTCGCGCCCGAACGTCGCGCGGCGACGCGTGCGAAGGTCGCCGACGGCCTGTGGCAGCTGGCTCAGGATGCCGAAGCCGGCAGCGACAGCCAACTGCAGTTCGTCACGGCCTTCGCGGGAGCAGCCTCGACGGCCGCCCACTGGGAGACCGTGCGGACGCTGCGCGATGGCGCGATCGCACTCCCCGGGCTCGAGATCGACGCCGACCTGTCGTGGATCCTGCTCGTCTCGCTCGCCGCAGGCGGTGTCGTGGACGCGTCGGTCATTGATGAAGCGCGTGCTGCCGACAACACCGCGAAGGGCGGGGAATTCGCCGCTCAGGCCGCTGCGGCGCTACCGGCCGAAGCAGACAAGCGCGTCGCGTGGGCCTCGCTGGTCGACAGCGCCGACCTGCCGAACACCGTCGTCCGCGCGGCCGCCCTCGGCTTCGTGCACCCGGCCGGCGTCGAATCACTCGGCGCCTTCATCGACGACTACTTCGCCATGCTGCTGCCCGTGTGGAACCAGCGCACGTATCAGATCGCGAACTACCTGATCACCGGGCTCTACCCGGCGCCGCTGGCGAACACCACGCTGCGCGACGCGACACGTCGCTGGCTGAACGAGCACAGCGAGGCTCCCGCCGCCCTGCGTCGCCTGGTCGCGGAGAACCTGGCCGGCGTCGAGCGGGCGCTTGCCGTGCAGGCACGCGACGCCGAATAGTCCGACGACACGACGGCCTCTCCCGAGAATCATCCTCTCGGGGGAGGCCGTCCGCGTCGGAACACGACCATGGGCGGATGCCGACGCGACGCGCGAGCCCGTAGCGTCGAAGCATGATCGTCGCTGAACATCTCACCAAGCGCTTCGGCGCGAAGACCGCGGTCTCTGATGTGTCCTTCTCGGTGCAACCGGGCAAGGTCACCGGATTCCTCGGTCCGAACGGCGCCGGCAAGTCGACCACCATGCGCATGATCGTCGGACTTGACCGTCCGACATCGGGTCGCGTGAGCATCGACGGCCGCGACTACCGCTCGTTGCGCTCGCCCCTCACCGAAGTCGGCATCCTGCTCGACGCGAAGGCCGTGCACACGGGGCGGAGCGCCCGCAACCATCTGCGCGCGATGGCGGCGACCCACGGCATCCCGCGCAGTCGCGTCGACGAGGTGATCGAGCTCACGGGTCTGCAGAACGTCGGCGGCAAGCGTGCCGGCGGCTTCTCACTCGGCATGGGACAGCGCCTCGGGATCGCCTCGGCACTGCTCGGCGACCCCCGCACGCTCGTGCTCGACGAGCCGGTCAACGGGCTCGACCCCGAGGGCGTGCGCTGGGTTCGACAGTTCGTGCGGGCTCTGGCCGCCGAGGGGCGCACGGTGCTCCTCTCGAGCCACCTCATGAGCGAGATGGCCCAGACCGCAGACCACGTGATCGTGCTCGGCCGGGGCCAGGTCCTCGCCGACGCGCCGCTATCGGACCTCGTGCGGGCGTGGACGACGCCCGCCGTGACGGTCCGCTCCCCTCGGGCGAGCGACCTCGTCGCCGCGATCGATGCGCCCGACGTCGGCATCACGACGACCGAACCGGGCCTGCTGCATGTCACCGGCGTGACGGCAGCGCGCATCGGCGACGTCGCCGCCGAAGCCAGCATCCCCCTGCACGAATTGACGCCCGCCAGCGGTTCGCTGGAAGAGGCGTACATGGCCCTCACCGAGCAGGCCGTCGAGTACAAGAGCAAGGAACTGTCATGACCGCCGTCGCCGTCGAAACCGCCGCTCCCCGGACCGAGTCGCCGTACCGGCTCGGCTTCCTCCGCGTGCTGCGCGGTGAGGTCATCAAACTGCTGACCCTGCGGTCGACGTGGTGGTCGCTTTCGATCACCGTCGCGCTCGCGCTCGCGATCTCGACCCTCGTCGCCTTCGCGACACGGGACTTCCCGGGCTCCCCTGCGGTGCTCGGCATTGTCGCGCCCATCCAGTTCACGATGCTCGTCGCGGGCATTCTCGGCGCCATCAGCGTGACCGGCGAGTACTCGACCGGCATGATCCGGTCGAGCCTCGCTGCTGAGCCGCGCCGTGGGGTGGTGCTGCTCGCGAAGTCTCTCGCCGTCGCTGCGTTGCTCGCGGCGACCGCTGTCGTGACGACGGCACTGTCCGTCGTCGCCACATCGCTGGTCGGCGGAGCCGAGCTCGACTGGGCCGATCCCGTCGCGACCTGGATCCCGCTGGCGTGGGGCGTGATCGCGATGGCCGTCTTCGCGCTCATCGGTGTCGGCTTCGGGTTCCTCATCCGCAACGGTGGCGGCGCGATCTCAGCCACCGTCGGTGTGCTCTTCGTGCTCCCCATCGTGTTCAGCCTGTTCACGATCGGCGGGGAGTCGTGGCAGTGGCTGGTCGACGCCTCACGGTTCCTGCCGAGCAGCGCCGCAATGGCGCTGACGATGCCCGAGGGCGTCGAGTGGGAGCCGGTCATCACGCTCCTGGCGTGGCCCGCAGTGCTGCTGCTCGGCGGGTGGGCGGTCCTGCGCACGCGCGACGCGTGAGCGTCGGGTGATCGCGCGGGTGCGCTCCCGCGCGATCACCGCTGCGCTCGTTAGGATCGGATCGATGAATACCGCATGGATGACGGGCCTCTGGCCGACGATCCTCGCGTGGCTGCTCGATGCCGGCGGCACGCTGTTGACGGTCGCCGGCATCATCGTCGGCGCCATCGTGTTGGCGTGGGTGCTGCGCTTCGTGATCAGGCGCGTCGTGGACCGCATCGTCTCGGGCGCCAAATCGCGCGCCAACGTCGACGACACCCAAGCGCTCGAACGCTCCCCACTGGCGGCGATGCGGCTCGTGCAGCGAACTCGCACGCTCGGCTCGATCCTGCAGAACATCGTCAACGTCGCGATCGTGATCGTCGCGGTGCTGTTGATCGTGCACGTTCTCGCCCCCAGCGCACTCGGTTCTTTCGCGCTGCTGTCGGCTGCGATCGGCGCGGGCCTCGGCTTCGGCGCCCAGAACATCGTGAAGGACGTGCTCAACGGCATCTTCATCGTCGCCGAAGACCAGGTCGGCATCGGCGACGTCGTCGATCTCGGCCTCGCATCCGGCGTCGTCGAATACGTCAGCGTGCGCATCACCCACGTCAGGGACGTCAACGGCACCCTCTGGTACGTGCGCAACGGAGAGATCACGCGCATCGGCAACATGTCGCAGGGCTGGTCCCGCGTCATCATCGACCTCGCCGTGCCGGTGGATGCCGATGTCGACGAGGTCGAAGACACCTTGCTCGCGGCAGCGAAAGAACTCGCCGCGACCCCGAAGTGGCGTACTCGCATCATCGAAGAACCCGAGGTCTGGGGCCTCGAGTCGATCAGCGGCGATGCCCTCGTCATCCGCCTCGTTATGAAGACGCGGGCCAACGCGAAGGACGATGTCGCCCGTGAGCTGCGCATGCGACTCAAGCACGCGATCGATGAGATGGGACTCACCCTCCCACAGTTGAACACCATCACGCTGTCGGGCCAGGAGGCGGCGCAGCGGGTGCGCGGGGCGAACCCGCCGTTGACCCGTCCGACCCCGGTGCCGCCCGCCAAGGGCGTGTGGAAGGCGAAGAAGCGCGCCGACGCGCCCGTCGTGCCTGACGTCACGAAGCCCACAGCCGACACCGACGACGAGGAGGACCCGGCGTGAGCGACCTGCCGAGCTTCTACGACGAGATCGGCGGCCACGACACGTTCGTGCGGCTCGTCGACGCGTTCTATCGCGGCGTCGCCCAAGACGAGGTGCTGCGACCGATGTATCCCGAAGCCGACCTCGGGCCGGCGGCGGAGCGACTCACCCTCTTCCTCGAGCAGTACTGGGGTGGGCCGTCGACCTATAGCCAGCAGCGCGGGCATCCGCGTCTGCGCATGCGTCACGCACCGTTCCACGTGAACCCGGACGCTCGCGATCGCTGGCTGCAGCACATGCGGGCCGCCGTGGATGAGCTGGCCCTCCCGCCCATCCATGAAGCCACCCTCTGGGACTACCTGCACCGGGCCGCGTATGCGATGGTGAACACGTTCGAGCCGACCGGGATCGGCCCGACCCGCGGTGCACAGTCGACCGCCTTCCCGCTGCATCCGCAGACGCCGCCGACCGACACGACGAAGGAGTCGTCCGAATGAATGCTGCCGCCTCCTCGCAGACCACCACCGATGTGCTCGTGGTCGGGTGGGGGCTGGCGGGGCTCGTCGCCGCTTCGGAGGCGCTCGAGGCCGGTCGACACGTGACGATCCTCGACCAGGAGCCGCGCACGAACATCGGCGGCCAGGCGCACTGGTCGTTCGGGGGGCTGCTGTTCATCGACTCCCCCGAACAGCGGCGAATGGGCATCCGCGACTCGCTCGACCTCGCACGGCACGACTGGTTCGACACGGCGGGGTTCGACCGCGACGACGATGCCTGGCCCAAGCGGTGGGCGGAGGCGTATCTGCAGTTCGCGCACCAGGAGAAGCGGGCGTGGCTGCGCGAGAAGGGCGTCGGCTTCTTCCCCGTCGTCGGGTGGGCCGAGCGCGGCGGGTACACGGCGACCGGGCCCGGCAATTCAGTCCCCCGATTCCACATCACCTGGGGCACCGGGCCGGGGCTGGTCGAACCGTTCCTCCGCGCCGTCGAATCGGCTGAGGCCGCCGGGCGGCTCAGCATCCTCCCCCGCCACCGCGTCACACGGCTCGAGGTCGCAGACGGCGTCGTCGTCGGCGCGGCAGGCGACGTGCTCGCGCCGTCCGGTGCGGCGCGAGGCATCGCGACCACTCGCGAGGTGGTGGGCGAGTTCCGCATCGAGGCGGGGGCGGTCATCGTCTCCTCAGGCGGTATCGGCGGCAACCACGACCTCGTGCGTGCCGCGTGGCCCGACCGTCTCGGCACGCCCCCGAGCAGCATGCTCACGGGCGTGCCCGCCTACGTCGATGGGTCGATGCACCAGGTATGCGCGGACGCAGGGGCGCGCTTGATCAACGGTGATCGGATGTGGCACTACGTCGAGGGCATCCGCAACTGGGATCCGGTGTGGCCGCAACACGGCATCCGCATTCTTCCCGGCCCGTCCTCGGTGTGGCTCGATGCCACCGGTGCACGCCTGCCCGTTCCCCTCTTTCCCGGGTTCGACACGCTCGGAACCCTCGAACACCTCCGCCGCACCGGCCACGATCACTCCTGGTTCGTGCTGTCGCAGCGGATCGTTGAGAAGGAGTTCACGCTGTCGGGCAGCGAGCAGAACCCCGATCTGACCGGCAAGGACGTGTCGCTCCTGGTCAAGTCGCGTCTGGGCAAGGGGGCCGCGGGACCGGTGCAGGCGTTCCTCGACCACGGCGAGGACTTCATCGTGCGTGACGATCTCGACGCCCTCATCGAGGCGATGCGGGCGCTGCCCGGCGGCGATGTGCTCGACGGTGCGCGCGTGCGCCGCGAAGTCGAGGCCCGCGACCGCGAGATCGACAACGACTTCACGAAGGATGCGCAGATCGCGATGCTCCGCTCCGCGCGCGCCTATCGAGGCGACCGCCTGGTGCGGACCACGCCGCCGCATCGGCTGCTGGATGCGGCATCGGGTCCGCTCATCGCGGTGAAGCTCCACGTGCTCACCCGCAAATCCCTCGGCGGCATCGAGACCGACCTCGACGGCCGCGCGCTCGGTGTCGACGGCACACCGATTCGGGGCCTGTACGCGGCCGGTGAGGCGGCAGGGTTCGGTGGCGGCGGTATGCACGGGTACCGCGCGCTGGAGGGGACGTTCGTCGGAGGCTGCCTGTTCAGCGGCCGCACGGCCGGTCGAGTGGCCGCGGCGTCGGTGTGAGCCGCGTCAGCCGCCGGTGGTGCGCACCCCGGTGAGACCGGTGTGGACGCGGGTGCGCGTGAGCACGTGGCCGCGACGCAGCGAGATCCTGGTCCAGGGCCCGCTGGTGTAGACCTGCGCGGTCTCCGATCCTCCGATGAATCCGAGCACATGCGCCGCGAACGCGACGCCGCGCGGCAACCCGGCGAGCTCGTCGTCGGCGATCCCCCAGACCGCAGCACGGACGGTGTGCACGATCTCCTCGCCCGGCTGGGCGGGCAGCCCTTCTGTGACCGCGGTGATCCCCCACTGTGCGCGCGCGGCGAGCACGTCGGCGCCGAGGCCGCCGGCCGGCTCCCACCCGCCGCGCGGCGGCGCGATCCCCGCCCACGGGGCGGTCATTGCGGTTTCGGGCAGGACGAGGTCGGTCTGGTCGCCGATGACCAGCGACGAGCCGTCGACGGTGAGATCGCAGACCAATTCGGGGTCGACCGGCAGCATCCGCATGCCGATCACCGTCGGCGTGCCGTCGAGGAGTGAAGTCGGTGCGAGTGCGGCGGCGGACATCGCAAGCACGCCCCCGTCGGCGCGCAAGCGCACGGCTCCATCACTCAGTCGCGCGGCGCGACTCGCGAAGGTCAGGGCATCGGCCGCGGCACGGGCATCGGGGAACGGAATGCGCTGACTCATCACACCTAGACTATCGAGACAGGCCAGCACGGACGGAGACGGTGTGACGGAACAGGGCGACCCGGTCGCGAACATGCTGTCGGTGCTCGACCTGTCGGCGAGCGGCGCGCGCACGACCGAGGACATCTTCACGGGAGCGTCCCACCACATGCCGACCGGACGCGTCTTCGGCGGCCAGGTGCTCGCGCAGGCGGTCATCGCCGCGGAGCGCACGATCCCCGATGACCGGGTGCCGCACTCGATGCACGGGTACTTCCTCCGGCCGGGTGACGCGAGCGAGGGCATCACGTTCAGCGTCGACCGCATCCACGACGGGCGCTCGTTCGCGACCCGACGCACGCAGGCCTTTCAGGACGGCGTTCCGATCTTCTCAATGATCGCGTCGTTCGAACGCGAAGACGACGGACTCGACCATCAAGAACCGATGCCCGGCGGCATTCCCGGCCCCGACGACGTCGACGATGCCGAAGCGCACCTCGAGCACCCGCTGAGCCGACGCCTGCTGGCGGCGCGCCCCGTCGAACTGCGACACGTGCCGTCGCCCGTCTACGAGCGCGTGGAGGGTCCGCACACGCCGCGGCAGGCCGTCTGGATGCGGACCCGCCGCGCCATCCCCGATGCGCCCGAGCTGCACCGCGCCGTGCTCGCCTACATGAGCGACATGACGATCCAGGAGTCCGTGCTGCGCGCCCACGGTGTGTCGTGGAGCCTGCCGGGATTGAAGGTCGCGAGCCTGGATCACGCCATGTGGTGGCACCGACCGGCGCGTGTGGACGAGTGGCTGCTGTACGTGCAGGAATCGCCCAGCGCGCGCGCCGGACGGGGACTTGCGACCGGCCGGATCTACACCCGGGAGGGCGTGCTGGTCGCGACTGTCGCGCAGGAGATCATGATCAGGGTGCCCGACGCCGAGTGAGGACCCGTGGCCGCGCTCACCTGCGATGACCGTAGACGACCGGCTCGCCCAGATACGGCTCCCACGCGCTGCGCATCTCGTCGGTCAGGCGCATGGGGCGCCCGGTGGCGGCATCCACCATCACGACCACCGTCGTGGCGCGCGCGTACAGCTGCTGGTGCGGGTCGCTTTCGGGGCTGAACACCTCGTAGCAGACCTCGATCGACGATCCACCGAGCTTGCTGAACCACAGCTGCACGTCGAGCGGCGCCCGACGGTACGGCACCGGGGCGAGGTACTCGATCTCCTGCCGGGCGATGAGCGTCAGGACGCCCGCCTCGATACCCGACTCGATCACCGCCGTCGCCGGCGCGTCTTCGCCCACCTCCGGCACCCAGAACACCCGCACGCGCGCCTCTTCGAGGAGCTTCAGCATCGACGTGTTGTTCACGTGGTTGAACGCGTCGAGGTCGCCCCACCGCAAGTGGATGGGGACGTGCAGCCGCCGGGTGTCAGTCACGGGTGAGTTTGCGGTAGGTCGACTTGGCGGGGTTCGCCGCGTCGGCACCCAGGCGTTCGATCTTGTTGGCCTCGTACGCCTCGAAGTTGCCTTCGAACCAGTACCACTGGTCGGGGTTGTCGGCGGTGCCTTCGTAGGCGAGGATGTGCGTCGCGATGCGGTCGAGGAACCACCGGTCGTGCGTGATGACCACGGCACAACCGGGGAACTCGAGCAGTGCGTTCTCGAGGCTCGAGAGCGTTTCGACGTCGAGGTCGTTGGTCGGCTCGTCGAGAAGCAGCAGATTGCCGCCCTCCTTGAGCGTGAGTGCGAGGTTCAGGCGGTTGCGCTCACCGCCGGAGAGGACACCCGCCTTCTTCTGCTGGTCCGGGCCCTTGAAGCCGAACTTCGACACGTATGCGCGGGACGGGATCTCGGTCTTGCCGACCATCATGATGTCGAGGCCGTCGCTGACGACCTCCCACAGCGTCTTGTTGGGGTCGATGTTCGCGCGCGACTGGTCGACGTAGCTGATCTTGACCGTTTCGCCGATCTTCAGGTTGCCGCCGTCGAGGGGCTCGAGGCCCACGATCGTCTTGAACAGGGTCGTCTTGCCGACGCCGTTGGGGCCGATGACGCCGACGATGCCGTTCGGCGGCAGGCTGAAGCTCAGCCCGTCGATGAGCGAGCGCCCGTCGAAGCCCTTCTGCAGCTTCTTCGCCTCGATCACGACGTTGCCCAGGCGCGGGCCCGGCGGGATCTGGATCTCTTCGAAGTCGAGCTTGCGCGTGCGCTCCGCCTCGTTCGCCATCTCCTCGTAGCGCGCCAGTCGCGCCTTCGACTTCGCCTGACGCCCCTTCGCGTTGGACCGGACCCACTCGAGTTCTTCAGCGAGGCGCTTGGCGAGCTTGGCATCCTTCTTGCCCTGAATCGCGAGCCGTTCGCGCTTCTTCTCGAGGTAGGTCGAGTAGTTGCCCTCGTAGCCGATGAGCCGACCGCGGTCGACCTCGGCGATCCACTCGGCCACGTTGTCGAGGAAGTATCGGTCGTGGGTGATGGCGATCACCGCGCCGGGGTACTTCTGCAGGTGCTGTTCGAGCCAGAGCACACTCTCGGCGTCGAGGTGGTTGGTCGGCTCGTCCAGCAGCAGCAGGTCGGGCTTCTGCAGCAGGAGCTTCGCGAGCGCGACGCGTCGCTTCTCACCACCGGAGAGGTTCGCGATCTCGGCGTCGCCGGGCGGGGTGCGCAGTGCGTCCATGGCCTGCTCGAGCTGGGAGTCGAGGTCCCACGCGTCGGCCGCGTCGATCTCTTCCTGAAGGGTTCCCATCTCGGCGAGCAGCGCGTCGAAGTCGGCGTCCGGATCGCTCATGAGCGCGGAGATCTCGTTGAAGCGGTCGAGCTTCGCCTTGATCGCGACGCCCTCCTGGATGTTCTCCAGCACGTTCTTCGACTCGTCGAGTTCGGGCTCCTGCATCAGGATGCCGACCGTGAAGCCGGGGCTGAGCTTCGCCTCACCGTTCGACGGGGTGTCGAGACCCGCCATGATCTTGAGGATCGTCGACTTGCCGGCACCGTTCGGACCGACCATGCCGATCTTGGCGCCCGGCAGGAACGCCATCGTGACGTCGTCGAGGATCAGCTTCTCGCCCACAGCTTTGCGGGCACGGACCATGGAGTAGATGTACTCAGCCATAACGGACCAAGTCTACGCGTGCGTCGTGCCCTGCCCGTTCACCCGTCGACGGCGGGGGTGTTCCCGACGAGACAGCCGCCCTCGGGCAATTCGGGCAAGACCACTGCGACGGGTCGTGCGATGGACGGGCCCACCTGACCCACCAGGCACTCCCCCTCCCACAGCACCGAGAACTGGACGCTGTCAGCGGGATTGCCGACGGTCGTCGCGTCCGCCGTGCGCTCCATCGCCGCGATGTCGAAGCCGACGCCGACGAGTGCGGTGACATAGTCGGAAGAAGCGACACTTCGGGTGTCGGACCACACATCGTCGACCGTCGCGGCAAAGAACGCGAGGTTCGCCCGCGCGTCGCCGCCCGGATCGAGTGCGAGCGCAGTCGGCGTGGGCGCCGGCGTCGACGCCGTGGTCTGTGCGGGCGGACCGGTCTGCGGAGCGCAGGCGACGCACAGCGTCATGACCGCCGCCGCGAGAACGGGGAGCACGGTTCGCAGCGGGCGCACGCACCGAGTGTACGGCGCCCGCGCGCCGCTGCACGCAACCCGTGCGTCAGAACGGCGTCGCGACGGCCGGCGCCCAGTCCTGGGAGGACGTCGCCGTGGGGGCCGGAGCCTCGAGCGCGCCATCACCCGGAGCGTCAGGCTCCTCTGAGCCCTCCGGCGAAGCCGCGACGTCCGCGGTGCGGCGTTCGGTCGAGCGCTGAAAGGTGGTGGTTCCCCAGAGCAAGTCGTGACCGAGTGCCTCGGCGTCGACGTCGACCGCCGTGCCGCGCTTGTCTCCCGACTCCCAGTCGCGCACCGAAAGGCGGCCGGTGACGATGACCCGTTCGCCCTTGCGAAGCGATTCGAGGGCGTGCTCCCCCAGCGCCCGGTATGCGGAGACCGAGTACCAACTCGTGCCCGAATCGATCCATTCGCCGGTGCGACGATCGAGCTTGCTC
Organism: Microbacterium sp. bgisy189; assembly: GCF_057707225.1. Taxonomy (NCBI): domain Bacteria; kingdom Bacillati; phylum Actinomycetota; class Actinomycetes; order Micrococcales; family Microbacteriaceae; genus Microbacterium; species Microbacterium sp. bgisy189. Next base: position 61,345 of record NZ_JBYIPT010000010.1, read on the forward strand.
CGAGTACTCGCCAACCGGAAGTTGGCGATCGGCGAGCCGTCGACGTTGCGACGGCGCTCAGGGTCGGTGCCGATCGTGCCGACGATCGTGATGCGGTCAGTCATGAGATCCTCCATCTCCTCCCGAGGCCCATCCTCGGGCTGCTTCGACGCCCGGGTGCCCGCCGGGCGCCGAAGCACTCTCAGTGAAGCGTCCGGTACGCGTGGGATGGCGCCGAGACGGCGGATCCGTGGAGAACCCGCGGGTCCGGGTCATTGGGGAGGAGGCGATGCGATCCGGAATGTCGGGGGTCCTCCGTATCGTGAGGGGCATACGGACGTCGACGGCGAGATCGGAGGAACGATGCAGACACACACGTTCGGGCCGCGCACGAGCGTCGTCGGAAGCGGCATCCGGTTCGTCGCCGTCACGGACGACACATGGCGCGTCGTAGATCCCGGCGGTCGCATCGTCGGGCACGTGCAGCTGCGACCCGTGCCGGGCGGCACGCGCGTACGCGCCAAGCGGTTCAACGCCGCGGCCGGCGGCTTCGTGCTGGTGGGAGAGTTCTGGAGCGTCGACGAAGCGATCGCCGCACTGCGGAACTGACTCAGACCACGGCGTCCAACATGTCGACCTCGACTCGCGGGGCACGCGCGCGGATGTCGGGCCACAGCTCGGCGAGCACCTCCACGGCACGCGTCAGGTCGGCAGGCGGTGCCGTGAACGGCACGCGCAGACGTGCCTCATGTCCGCCGTCTATGCCGAACCGTCCACCGGCAGACAGATAGATCCCCTCGTCGCGCGCCGCCAGCACGAGCGGTCCGCTCAACGGCGCGTCGAGGCCGACCCACAGTGCCACACCGCCGTCGACATCGGGGATCTGCCATTCCGGCAGCCGCGTTCGCAGTGCCGCAGCAAGCGCGTCCCGACCGTCGCGCAGCAGACCGGCGCGCTGGACGAGGATCTCCGGCATCCGACGCAACAGGCGCGCGGCGACGGCCTGCTCGAAGTCCGGCGTGCCCAGATCACGGCGCGGCCGTGCCGCGACGAGCAGCCGGATCGTCTCGGGGTCGGTGCGCACCCAGCCGATGCGCAGGCCGCCCCACACGATCTTGCCGAGCGACCCGATTCGAACCTCGGCGGACGGCAGGGTGAGGTCGGGTCGCGCTGCGTCATCCAGGGCGAGCTCGGCGGTGGTGTCATCCACGACCACGACGGCGCCGGCCCGTGCCGCCGCAACGCTGATCCGCACCTGCTCCGCATCGGTCATCGTCCGTCCGGTGGGATTCTGGAATGCCGGCATGAGGTAGGCCATCGCCGGTGCCGAGCGCTCGAACGCCTGGACAGCGCGGTCCAGGTCCCAGCCGTCCTCGCACGAGACCGGGACGCCGACGAGTCGAGCCCCGGCCGCGCGCAGCGACTCCGCCGCGTGCGGGTAGGTGGGTGTCTCGATGACCGCCCGGTCGCCGCGACGCAGGAGCGTATCGGCGACAAGATCGATACCGGCCTGGGCGCCGGCAGTCACCAGGATCTGCTCGGCCGTCGTGGCGAGGCCGCGCTCGGTGTAGCGGTCGGCGATCGCCCGGCGCAGATCGGGATCGCCGGTGAGGTCGTAGCCGGGCCGCGCGACCAGCGCTGCGGCGTCAGCGGCGACTTCGGCGATGATCCCGGCGAGCCCCGGCCACGCGGATGGGCTGGCCTGCTGCAGGTCGATGGCGCCCGGTGATGCGTCGACGCGCCCCGGTGGTCGTCGTCCGACCGGCTGTGTGATGCTCCCCGAGCCGCGAAGGCTCGTGATGTGGCCGGTCTCGCGCAGGCTGCGGTACGCGGTGGCGACCGTCGTTCGGCTCAGCCCCAGCGCCGTCGCAAGTTCCCGCTCCGCCGGCAGCGCGGTGGCTGCGGCGACGCGCCCGTCGAGGCACAGCAGACGGATGCCGTCCGCCAGCGCCTCATACGCGGGTTCGCGAGTGCGCCACCCGCCGAGGGCCTTGGTCAGCACCCGTGCCGAGATCCGTGAATCCATGTCGGCCACCGTATCGCGATTGGACTGGTCGTGACATGCCAATTCTGCGCTTGAATGGCCACATGCTCAATCGACTCGTCCGCCTCGTTATCGGTCTCGTGCTCTTCGGCGCGGGCTGCGGGGTCATGGTGCAGGCCGGCATCGGCCTGGATCCGTGGACCGTGTTCGCGCAGGGCCTGTCGATCCAGACCGGCGTCGGCATCGGGTGGATCACCAACATCGTCGGATTCCTCGTGCTGCTCCTGTGGATCCCGCTGCGTCAGCGGCCCGGCATCGGCACGGTCGCCAACATCCTGCTGGTGGGGACGTCGATGCAGGCGACCATCGCAGTCGTGCCCGCGGTGGAGGGGTGGGCGTGGGGCGTCGTCGTCTTCCTTGCGGGGCTCGTGCTGGTCGCTGGGGCCTCCGGGCTGTACATCGGCGCCCGACTGGGTCCTGGCCCTCGAGATGGCCTCATGACCGGCCTCAACGGGCGATTCGGCTGGCCGCTGTGGGCATGCAGGCTCGGCGTCGAAGCAAGTGTGCTGGTGGCCGGGTGGCTGCTGGGCGGCACGGTCGGCGTCGGCACCGTGCTGTTCGCTGCGCTCATCGGCCCGCTCGTGCACATCGCGGTGCCTCTGCTCGACTCTCAGCGCGAGCCGCGCCGTCGCTCACTGCGCGAGCCGGTCGCGCCGTGATGCGGCCGGATCAGTGCTCCCGGAACTGCGGCCGGTCCGAACCGGGCCGCATATGCGCGTGCAGCGCGTTCTTGGCGATCTCCATCGTCGGGTAGCTGCCGAGGGCGTCTTCCGCCCCCGCCATCGTGACCGTGTAGGAATCGTCGGCCTTGCGGATCGTGCCGACGACGTTGCCCTCGCTCGCATACGCGACCCAGAGCGTGGATGCCGATGATGTGGTGCTCATGGTGGAACTCCTTCCGACACGCCTGACGCTACGCCCGTACGGGGTCGTGCACCAGAGCGGAGTCGAAAAAGCCGTGGTGCCCCCGACAGGATTCGAACCTGTGACCCGCGGATTAGAAGGCCGCCGCTCTATCCACTGAGCTACGGGGGCGTGCGTCCAGCGTAGCGCTCGGGTGCACCCGACCTCGGCGCCCTGGAACGTCGGGGCCGCTCGCTAGGATCGTGCGTATGGCAGGTGCAGCGGAGGCAGATCGACTCGTGTGGATCGACTGCGAGATGACCGGACTGGATCTCGCAGTCGATGAACTCGTGGAGATCGCGATCGTCGTCACCGACTTCGAGCTGAACATCCTCGATCCTGGGTTCCAGGTCGTCATCCGGCCCGACGACTCGGCCCTCGAGCACATGAACGCGTTCGTCAGGAACATGCACGCGAGCTCGGGACTGCTCGACGAGATCCCGCACGGTGTGAGTCTCGCCGACGCGGAATTCCAGTCACTGGAGTACATCCAGCGATTCGTGCCGGAGGGCAAAGCCCCGCTCGCGGGCAACACGATCGGCACCGACCGCATGTTCCTGGCGCGATTCATGCCCCGCGTCGACCGCTGGCTGCACTACCGCAACGTCGACGTCTCGAGCATCAAAGAACTCTCGCGCCGCTGGTACCCGCGCGCGTATTTCAACGCACCGTCGAAGGATGGTGGGCACCGTGCCCTCGCCGATATCCGCGAGTCGATCCGTGAGCTGGCCTACTACCGGCAAGCGGTCTTCGTCGCTGAGCCGGGGCCGACCACCGAGGCGGCACGCGAAGCGGCGGCCTCGGCTGTGTCGTCGTTCTCGTCAGAGCTGTAATACACTTGTGTGGTTGCCCAGTGATGGGCGCATGGTGGGTATAGCTCAGTCGGTAGAGCACCTGGTTGTGGTCCAGGGGGTCGCGGGTTCAAGTCCCGTTACTCACCCCATGTATTTCCTCGACGAGGCGTGGCGATGATCGAGATGGATGCGGATGCGTTCGAGTCGCTCGTCTCGGACGAACTCGACCAACTGCCGGACGAGATGATCGAGGGCCTCGACAACGTGATCTTCGTCGTCGAAGACCGCCCCGAGGACGGCAGTCTCGATCTGCTGGGGCTGTACGACGGGCTCGCGCTCACCGAGCGCGACCGGTACGGCCTCGGAGAACTGCCCGATCGCATCATCGTCTACCGCGAACCGCACCTCGACACGTGCGACGACGAAGCGGCGCTCCGCGATGAAGTGCACACGACGCTGGTGCATGAGATCGCGCACTTCTACGGCATCGATGACGCACGCCTGCACGAACTGGGCTGGGCATGAGCACCGCCCTCCCCCTCGAAGACCTCGACCTCGACGTGCGCGCCAGGACGGCCGGCCCCTGGCAGACCGTGGTCTGGAACGACCCGGTCAATCTCATGAGCTACGTCGCACACGTGTTCAGGACGTACTTCGGGTTCACGGCGGATCGGGCGCAGTCGCTCATGCTTCGCGTGCATCATGACGGTCACGCCGTCGTTGCGGAAGGCGCACGGGAGCAGATGGAACTGCACGTGCAGGCGATGCACGACTACGGACTCTGGGCGACGGTGAGAGAGGCTCCGAAATGACTGCGCAGACGATCGTGCTGGAACTCACCCGCATCGAGGCCGCCCACCTGGGTGACCTCGTCGCGCAATTCGGCGACCTGTTGGACGCGACCGCATCGCCCCAGGACGATCCGGCGGTGGCCAGACTCGTGCCCGCCGCGTATGAGGACGCGGCGTCGGCCGACGAATTCCGCCGACTCACGCAGGACGACCTGCTCGCCCGCCGCACCGCCGACGTGGCAGTGGTCCTTGATTCGCTGCGCGAAGAGGGCGTTCTGCCCGACCCGGCCGATCTCCCCGACGATGCGGCGACCTCCGCGCACGCCGTTGTCCTCTCCCCCGAATCCGCCCTCGCCTGGATGCGGACGCTGAGCGCGTTGCGGCTGGTCATCGCCACCCGGCTCGGCATCGTCGATGAGGACGAGCACGACCATGACGACCCGCGTTTCGGGGTATATGAATGGATCGGCTTCCGCCTGGAGGGGCTCGTGCAGGCGCTGGAGGCCTGAAAACCCGCAGGGCGTTCAGGGAACGTCGATGACGACCGACGCGAGATCGCGCGGCCGTTCCGCGTCCACATGCGCGTCCTCCTGACGCGCCCATCGCTCCCAGTGCGGGCGATACGCATCGCCGTCACGCCGAAGGGCGCGATCCCGACGCGAATCGGCAGGCGACTCGATCCAGACGCGCACCGACGAGCCGGGTGCGGTGCGACCGGTCAACGCGCCGGCCCCTTCGACGATCAGGCCGCGGTCGGGATCCACGTCGTGCGCCTCTGCGCGACGGTCAGCGGGCCAGTCCCACCGTCGCCACGTTGCCCGTCGCCCCTCTCGACGGGGCGTCAGGACGTGCGATTCCAGGTACTCGGAGCCTGCACGCAGGCCGTCCCACCCCGGGTAGATCGAATCGAGCGAGAGCACGTCGGCACCGGCCGGGAGCGGCCAGCGCGCGCGCAATGCGTTCGCGAGCGTGGTCTTTCCAGACCCCGAACGGCCATCGATGATGACGACCGGCGCGACGTCGGTCGACCGGGCGACCCTGTCGACGAGTTCCTCGAGCGCGATGCCGAGCGCCGCCGAGACGGGGTCAGCGCTTGAGGGCACGGATGATGCGACTGAGCATCCGGCCGGCGACCCACACGAAGGGGATGCCGACGGCCACGAGCGAGATGAGGTTCGGCTCGAAGCGCAGGTCGTCACCCTTGCGGATGTAGGCACCCACAGGAATTGCCGCGCCACCCCCGCCGCCACCGCTGCCGCTGGTGCCGTCTTCGCCGGCGCCGAAACCGGACCAGGACACCGCGACGGGGATCAACGTGACTCCCCCGACATCCTGCGGCTCTCCATAGACGCTCGTGACGCCGAACGACGCCGCCTGCTTGCCGAGATCGAGTGCGAGATTGGGCATGTGCCCACCGTACCCCGGACGCGAGTCCACTGCGAGGTCAGCCGGGGTCTCTCGGGTTCGTCGGCAACGCGCCGAGATCTCTGCGAGGCCCAAGCGTGCTCGCTCGCGTCACGGCCGCGCTGCCGAACCGCAGGTGTGCACCGTCGAGCGCCTCATCGATCCTGCGCCAGTCCGCATCGTCGTCCCACAGTGCGAGCGCCCCGCCGCCACGCGCGGCGAGCCGCTCGGCGCGGACACCGATCAGGCGCACCGGCAGCGTCCGCTCGACGCGGCCGTACAGGTCGATGGCGGCGACCCCGAGTCGGTGGCCGACGTCGGTCGGTTCTGCCAGCGTCTGCGATCGACTCAGTGTTGTGAAGTCGGACGTTCGCACCTTGATCGCGACGACCGAGGCTTCGACGCCTCCCGCGCGCAGTCTGCTCGCGACCCGGTCGGCGAGCCGGCGGAGTTCCGTGTGCAGGACCGCGTCGTCGTCGACGTCGTGGTGGAACGTCTCTTCGTGTCCGATGCTCTTCTCGATGCGCGCGGTCTCCACCTGTCTGGCATCGCGGCCGCGTGAGAGGTGCCAGATCCGCTCCCCCATCGCTGTGCCGAGCACCCGGTCCAACACGTCGCGCGGCGTTTCGAGCACGTCGGCGACCGTTCGGATACCGCGCGATTCGAGTGCCTCAGAGGCCTTCGGCCCGACACCCCACAGCGCGCGGACCGAACGTGCCGCCAGAAACGCCTGCGTGTCGTGCTCAGCCACGATCAGCAGGCCATCCGGCTTGGCGAGCGTCGATGCCATCTTCGCGACGTGCTTGGTGGCCGCGACCCCCACCGAGCACGTCAGCCCGGTCTGATCTGCGACCTTCTTGCGGACCATCTTCGCGATGTGCCCGGGCGACCCCCACAGGCGACCGGCGCCGGACACGTCGAGGAATGCTTCGTCGATCGACAGCGGCTCGACGAGCGGCGTGATCTCACGGAAGACGTCCATGACGCGGCGGGAGAGCTCGACGTACCGTTCGAAGGCAGGAGCGACGACGACCGCGCTCGGACACAACCGGAGTGCCTGCCCGACGGGCATCGCGGCGCGCACACCGAACCGTCGCGCCTCGTAGGACGCGCTCGAGACCACGGAGCGCGCGTCGGGTGCGCCGATGATGATGGGTTTGCCCGCGAGCGAGGGATCATCCAGCACGGCGACCGACGCGTAGAACGCGTCCATGTCCACGTGGAGGATGCGTGTGCCGCTGTCGTCAGCGCCGTCGGCCGAGACAATGCGTCCCGTCCCGTCACCGCGTCCCATGCATCCATTGTCGGTGAAGCCACCGACATCGCGCAGTCGCGCTCAGGCGGAGAGGTCTTCGAGCTCGACGCGCGGTCCTGTGAAGAACGGCACCTCTTCGCGCACATGGCGGCGGGCGCCGGTCGCGCGCAGATCGCGCATCAGATCGACGATGCGCACCAGTTCGTCGGCTTCGAAGGCCAGCAGCCACTCGTAGTCGCCGAGGGCGAACGACGCCACGGTGTTGGCGAGCACATCACGGTAGTCACGTGCCGCCGCACCGTGCTCGCGGAGCAGTTCGCCCCGCTCCTCATCGGAGAGCAGGTACCACTCGTAGCTGCGGACGAAGGGGTAGACGCAGATGTAGCCCTTCGGCTCGTCACCGGCGAGGAAAGCCGGCACGTGTCCGCGGTTGAATTCCGCCGGGCGGTGCACTCCGACGTTCGACCACACCGGTGCGACTCCCGGATCGGATGCGAGCAGTCGATACGCCGCCTGCAGCGTCTCGGTGTCGGGCGCCCACCACCAGACCATGAAGTCGGCATCGGCTCGGAAGCCGGCGACGTCGTACCATCCGCGGATCGTGAGCCCGTCGAGTCCCGCGAACCCCGCACGGAGCGTGTCGGCGTCTGTGGGAGCGCCTTGGAAGACCGCGTACATCGTGTATGCGATCGACGCGTTGACGGAATCGGCGATCGCACTGTGGTCGACGGGCGGATGCTGCTCGCTCATGTTGTCCTCTCGGTCGGGCGAAGCGTCAAGACGCGGCGGCGCGCTCGAGCACGAGCTCGCGCACGCGGGCGGCGTCGGCCTGCCCGCGCATGGCCTTCATGACGGCGCCGATGACGGCGCCAGCCGCCTGCACCTTGCCGTCGCGGATCTTCTCGAGCACGTCCGGTTGCGCCGAAAGCGCCTCGTCGATCGCCGCGATGAGGGCACCGTCGTCAGAGACGACCGCGAGGCCGCGCGCGTCGACGATCTGCTGCGGCGAGCCCTCGCCTGCGATCATGCCTTCGAGCACCTGGCGGGCGAGCTTGTCGGTGAGGGTGCCCGCGTCGACGAGCTGCTGCAGTTCGGCGACGGCGGCCGGTTCGACGAGTGCGGCAGGCTCGGTGCCCTGGGCGTTCGCGACTCGGGTGAGCTCACCGGTCCACCACTTGCGCGCCGAGGCGGGGGAGGCACCGGCCGCGATGGTCGCCTCGACCTCGGCCAGCAGCCCACCGTTGACGACGTCCTGGAACTCGAGGTCGGTGAACCCCCACTCCACCTTGAGTCGCCGACGGTGCGCGGCGGGCGGCTCGGGAAGCGTGCCGCGCAGCTGCTCGACGAGCTCGTCCGCCGGTGCGACCGGAAGCAGATCGGGCTCGGGGAAGTAGCGGTAGTCGTCGGCATCGGACTTCGGACGGCCCGGCGACGTGGTGCCGGTGTCCTCGTGCCAGTGACGCGTCTCCTGCGTGATGGTCCCGCCGTCTGCGAGGATCGCGGCCTGCCGCTGGATCTCGTACCGCACGGCGCGCTCGACCGAACGCATCGAGTTCACGTTCTTCGTCTCGGTGCGGGTGCCGAGCTTCTCCTGCCCCCGGGGACGCAGGGAGACGTTCGCGTCGCAGCGGAGATTGCCGCGCTCCATGCGGGCCTCCGAAATGCCGAGGGCGCGCACGATGTCACGGATCGTCGCGATGTAGGCCTTCGCGATCTCGGGCGCGCGGTGTTCGGCGCCGAAGATGGGCTTCGTGACGATCTCCACGAGGGGCACTCCGGCACGGTTGTAATCGACGAGGGAATACTCCGCACCCTGGATGCGGCCGGTCGAGCCGCCCATGTGGGTGAGCTTGCCGGCATCCTCCTCCATGTGCGCGCGCTCGATCGGGATCGTGACGAGGTCGCCGCCGTCGAGTTCGATCTCGACCGACCCCTCGAACGCGATCGGCTCGTCGTACTGCGAGATCTGATAGTTCTTCCCGAGGTCGGGATAGAAGTAGTTCTTCCGCGCGAAGCGGCTCGACGGCGCGATCGAGCAGCCGAGCGCGAGCCCCAGGCGGATCGAGGAGCGCACGGCTTCTTCGTTGACCACCGGGAGCGAACCGGGCAGTCCCATGTCGACCGGCGCGACCAGGGTGTTCGGAGCGGCGCCGTGGTGCTTCTCGTTGGCCGGGTTGCCCGCCGCCGAGAACATCTTCGTCTCCGTGTTCAGTTCGACGTGGATCTCGAACCCGAGCACCGGCTCGAAACGCTCGAGCGCCTCGTCGAAGTCCATCAATGCGACCTTGGCCATCAGCGGTCCCCTCCCAACAGCGGTGCACGGTCCAGCAGCGGCCCGCCCCAACGATCGATCAGCAGCGCCTCGAGCGCGGCGCCCACGCGGTACAGGCGGGCATCCTCTCGGGCAGGGGCCAGAAACTGGATGCCGACGGGCAGACCGTCGTCGTCGCTGAGCCCCGACGGGACCGAGATGCCCGGCACGCCGGCGAGGTTTGCAGGGATCGTCGTGACGTCGTTGAGGTACATCTGCAGGGGGTCGTCGATCTTCTCCCCCAGTCGGAACGCGGTCGTCGGCGCCGACGGTGTCGCGATGACGTCGACCGATGCGAACGCGTTCGCGAAGTCCTGCTGGATGAGCGTGCGCACCTTCTGAGCCGACCCGTAATAGGCGTCGTAGTAGCCCGCCGACAGGGCGTACGTGCCCAGGATGATGCGGCGCTTGACCTCGTCACCGAAGCCGGCGTCCCGGGTGGCGGCCATGACGTCTTCGACCGTGCCGCCGGGCACGTCGACGCGCAGCCCGAATCGCACGGAGTCGAACTTGGCCAGGTTGCTGGAGGCCTCGGCCGGGAGGATCAGGTAGTACGCCGCGACGCCGTATTCGAAGTGCGGAGCGCTGATGTCCACGATCTCGGCGCCGTGCGCCTGCAGCAGGTCGAGCGCTGCGCGGAACGAGGCCGACACACCCGGCTGGAAGCCGCTGTCGGGAAGCTCGGAGATGACGCCGACGCGCAGCCCCTTGAGCACGTCGCCGCGGGCGCCGTCCCGTGCGGCATCCGCGAACGACGGCCAGTCGCCCTCGAGCGAGGTCGCGTCGTGCGGGTCGTGTCCGCCGATGACGTCGTGCAGCAGCGCGGAGTCGAGCACCGTGCGGGTGACGGGGCCGACCTGGTCGAGGCTGGATGCCAGTGCGATCGCGCCGTACCGGCTGACGCCGCCGTACGTGGGCTTCATGCCGACCGTGCCGGTCACGTGCGCGGGCTGGCGGATCGAGCCGCCCGTGTCGGAGCCGAGCGCCAATGGCGCCTCGAACGCCGCCACCGCCGCAGCGGAGCCGCCGCCGGAGCCGCCGGGGATGCGGTCGAGGTCCCACGGGTTGCGCGTGGGTCCGTACGCGGAATGCTCGGTGGACGAACCCATCGCGAACTCGTCCATGTTCGTCTTGCCGAGCGGAACGAGCCCGGCCGCGCGCGAACGCGCCACGACCGTCGCGTCGTAGGGCGACATGTAGCCCTCGAGGATCTTCGAGCCGCTCGTCGACGGCATGTCGGTCGTGACCAGCACGTCCTTGATCGCCAGCGGCACACCCGCCAATTCGCCCAGCTGCTCTCCGGCTGCACGGCGGCGATCGATGTCTGCCGCGACCTCCAGGGCGTGGTCGCTGACGTGCAGGAACGCATGCACGTCGCCGTCGACGGCGGCGATGCGATAGAGGTGCGCCTGCGTGGCCTCGACGCTGCTCAGCTCGCCTGCGCGCAGTGCCGCCGCGAGATCCGATGCACTGCTGCGAATGATGTCGCTCACTGCTCCTCCCCCAGGATCGCGGTGACGCGGAACCGGCCGTCTGCGGCATCCGGCGCGTTCTGCAGCACCTCGTCGACCGTGAGCATGTCGCCCACGACGTCCTCGCGGAACACGTTCTGCATCGGGATCGGGTGGCTCGTGGCCGCGACATCCGGCGTCGCCACCTCGGAGACCTTCGCGATGTTGTCGACGATCACGCCGAGCTGATCGGTCAGACGCGTGACCTCCTCATCGCTCAGCTGAATCCGGGCGAGCACACCGAGATGGCGTACGAGATCAGGGGTGATTTCAGACACGCCTTCCAGTCTAGGTGCGCCGTCGGAGCCGCTCCGCCCCGGGCGTAGGCTGTTTCGGTGACCAGCTTCGTTCCGCCCCGTCCCTGGACCGCCAGCTACGCGCCGGGAGTACCGGAAGAGCTCGGGCGCATCGACGGCAACCTGCTCGACCTCGTCACCGCGTCGGCGCGGGATTTCCCCGCCGCACCCGCGCTCGAATTCTTCGGTCGCGAGACGTCGTACCGCGAACTCGCCGATGCGATCGCGCACGTAGCGGGCGGTCTGTACCGTGCGGGCGTTCGCGCTGGTGATCCGGTCGCGATCGTGCTGCCGAACTGCCCGCAGCACATCGTCGCCTTCTATGCCGTGCTGCGACTGGGCGCGGTCGTCGTCGAACACAACCCGCTGTACACGCCCGATGAATTCGCGAAACAGTTCAGCGACCATCGAGCGCGGACGGCGATCGTGTGGAACAACGTCGTGGAACCGATTCAAGGACTCCCCGAATCGCTGCGGGTGCAGACGCTCATCTCGGTCGACATCGTGCACAGCCTTCCGCGGCGTATGCAGTTCACGCTGCGGCTGCCCATTCGGAAAGCCCGCGAGGGGCGTGCCGCGCTCACCTGCGCGGTGAGCGGCACGGTGCGGTGGGAGGAACTCCTGCACGGCGAACGCGTGTCAGCCCTCCTGCCGCAACCGCAGACGGACGACCTCGCCGTGATCCAGTACACCAGCGGGACGACCGGCACCCCCAAAGGGGCGATGCTCACCCACCGCAACCTGCTCGCGAACGCGCGTCAGGCTCAGGTATGGACCCCGGAGGTCAAGCGGGGCGAGGGCTGCGTCGTGTTCGCGGTGCTGCCGATGTTCCACGCCTACGGACTGACCCTGTGTCTCACCTTCGCGATGTCGCTCGGTGCGCGTCTCGTGCTGTTCCCCCGGTTCGACCCGGCGATGGTGCTCGCCGCGACGCGCAGGCATCCCGCGACGATCCTGCCGGTCGTGCCGCCGATCGCGGCGCGGCTGCTCGAGGAATCGGAGCGCAGCGGCGTGTCGCTGAAGGGTACGCGCATCGCCGTCTCGGGCGCGATGGCACTGCCGCACGAACTGGTGGTGCCGTTCGAAGCCGCCAGTGGCGGGTATCTGGTGGAGGGCTACGGACTGTCCGAGTGCTCCCCTGTGCTCATGGTGAATCCCGTTGCAGAAGGACGCGTGCCCGGCACGGTCGGCCTCCCCCTGCCGGACACCGAGTGCCGTGTCGTCGACCCGGACGATCCCGCTATCGATGTCGCGCCCGGTGACCGCGGCGAACTCCTCGTCCGCGGGCCGCAGGTGTTCTCTGGCTACTACGGTCGTCCGGACGAGACGGCAGCGGTGTTCGTCGACGACTGGTTCCGCACCGGCGACATCGTCACGATCGACGAGCGCGGATTCGTGCGCATCGTCGACCGCATCAAAGAGCTCATCATCACCGGCGGCTTCAATGTCGCCCCCACCGAGGTCGAGCACGCGCTGAGGCAGCACCCACAGGTCGAGGATGTCGCCGTCGTCGGACTCCCGAGTGACCACTCCGGCGAGGATGTCGTCGCAGCGATCGTCCTGGCGGATGGTGTGAGCGAGATCGATACCGAGGCGCTGCGGACGTTCTGTCGTGACCACCTCACGCCCTACAAGGTGCCGCGCAGGATCATCGTCATCGACGAACTGCCGCGCAATCTCATCGGGAAGGTGCTGCGGCGCCAGGTCAAGGAGCGCCTGCTCACCGAGGAGGACTGAGCGCCGCTCCCCCTCCGGCTCAGGCGTCGAGCGCGGCGGGCCCCTGCGTCACGAGGATCGCGAACTGCGCGGCGTCGATGATCCGGACTCCGAGTTGCTCGGCTTTCGCGAGCTTCGAGCCGGCGCCGGGTCCGGCCGCGACGAAGTCGGTCTTCTTCGAAACGCTCGAGGCGGCCTTGCCGCCTGCCGCGAGGATCGCTTCCTGTGCACCCTCGCGGGTGAACCCTTCGAGGGTGCCCGTCGCGACCACGGTGACGCCTTCGAGCACGCCCCCGACGACAGCGGCAGCACCCGGCCCCGCGTGGCCCGGGATCTCGAGACGAGCACCCGCCGCCTGCCAGCGGTCGACGATCTCTCGATGCCAATCCACGGTGAACCAGTCGATCAGCGAATCGGCGATGATGCCGCCGACACCGTCGACGGCGGCGAGCTCGTCCCGCGCGGCTGCGCGGATCGCGGCGATCGATCCGAACCACCCCGCGAGCGCCCGGGCTGCGACAGGCCCGACGTGACGGATGTTCAATGCGACGAGGAAGCGCCAGAGGTCCTTCGTCTTCGCCTTCTCGAGTTCGTCGATGAGCGTGAGCGCCTGCGCCGATGGCTGCGGCGCCGTGATCCCGTCCTTCTTCTCCGCCGACGAGGCGTTCCGACGAAAGGGCGCACGCGTTTTCACGACGCCCTGCTCGTCCTCCTTCGGCAGCCCCGTCTCCGCGTCGCGGACGATCACCTCGATCGGCACGAGTTGATCGACGGTGAGTTCGAACAGGCCCGCTTCGGTCGCGAGCGGGGGCAGCGCCGGGTGGGAGGGTTGGGTGAGGGCAGCTGCAGTGACCTCGCCGAGCGCTTCGATGTCGAGCGCTCCGCGCGAGCCGATGTGCTCGACACGACCCCGAACCTGCGCCGGACAGGTTCGCGTGTTCGGGCAGCGGAGGTCGACGTCGCCCTCCTTGGCCGGCGCGAGCGTCGCGCCGCAGTCCGGACACGCGGTCGGCATGACGAAGGCGCGCTCGGTCCCGTCGCGCAGTTCGACGACCGGTCCGAGCACTTCAGGGATGACGTCGCCCGCCTTGCGCAAGACGATCGTGTCGCCGATGAGCACGCCCTTGGCTTTGACGACATCCTGATTGTGCAGGGTCGCCTGCCGGACGACGCTGCCCGCGACACGTGCCGGCGCCATCACGGCGAACGGTGTCGCCCGGCCGGTGCGGCCGACCGAGACCACGATGTCGAGCAGTTTCGTGTTCACCTGCTCCGGCGGGTACTTGTATGCAATGGCCCAGCGCGGCGCGCGGCTGGTCGCGCCGAGCTCGTCGTGCAGTTCGAGCTCGTCGACTTTCACGACGACGCCGTCGATCTCATGTTCGACATCGTGTCGGTGCGCGCCGTAGTACTCGACGAACTCCCGGACGCCGTCGACATCGTCAGCGGTGCGGAAGGTCGGACTCGTCGGCAGCCCCCACTCGGCCAGGACGCCGTAGACCTCGCTCTGCGAGGCGACGGGCGGGTCGGGCCACGCGCCGATGCCGTGCACGAAGAGACGGAGGGAGTCCAGGCGCGCCTGACCGGCTTCGCGCTCGAGTCCCTGCTTCTTGTCGAGCTGCTGGCGCAGCCCTCCGGAGGCCGCGTTGCGCGGGTTGGCGAACGCGGGAAACCGTCGGGCAGCGCTGCGCTCGGCCTTCTCAGCTTCGATGCCGCGGTCGAGGGCTTCGGTCGACACCCGCTCGCGCATCCGCGCCTGCAGTGCGTTGAGTTCGTCGAACGCGGCGACGGGGATGAACACTTCGCCGCGCACTTCTACAAGCGCCGGGTGGCCGGTTCCGCTCAGTCGCTGCGGGATGCCGGCGACGCGCAGGGCGTTGACCGTGACATCTTCACCGGTTCGCCCATCACCGCGCGTGGCGGCAGAGGTGAGCACCCCGTGCTCGTAACGCAGGCTGATGGCGAGCCCGTCGATCTTCAACTCGGTGAGCCACCGCACCGGGCGCCCGGCTGCGTTCCGCGTCTTCTCGCACCATTCGGCGAGTTCGTCTGCACTGAAGACATTGTCGAGACTCAGCATGCGCTCGGCGTGCTCGACGGGGGCGAACATCGTCGATTCGGCGGCCCCGACCGTCTGCGTGGGCGAGTCCTGCCCCGACAGTTCGGGGTAGGCACGCTCGAGTGCTTCGAGCCGATGCATCCACCCGTCGTACGTCGTGTCGTCGACCACTTCCGCGTCGCGGCCGTAGTAGGCCTCGCGCGCACCGAGGATCCGTTCGGTCAGCTCGGCAGCTTCATCACGGGCCTCGGCGAGTGTGGCGGGCGCATCCAGCTCGGTGTCGGTCACTCGGCCAGTGTAGGACGGGCCTGCGACATCAGACCGGTACAGCCGAGCGGGTGCGGTCGACCGTGAACTGGCCGATGACCCGGGTCCCGTCGTACAGCACGGCGGTCTGTCCCGGAGCGACGCCGTCGAACGGCTCGTCGGGTCGAACCGTGATCCCACGATCGTCGAGCACGGCCACAGCGGGTACCGGCTCGGCGTGGGCACGGATCTGCACATGGCACGTGAATGCATCGCCGCCGGGTGCGCGGCCCGCCCACGAGTACCGCTCCCCCGCGATCTCGGCCGTTGCGAGCGCCTCTTTGGGGCCGACGACGACGGTGTTGCTGACAGGGCGCACCTCGAGCACGAAGCGCGGCTTGCCGTCGGCCGCGGGAACGCCCAACTGCAGACCGCGGCGTTGCCCCACGGTGAACGCGTGCGCGCCCTCGTGCGACCCGACGACAGCGCCGTCGCGATCGAGGATCTCACCGCGTTCCGCGCCGACCTTCTCAGCGAGCCAGCCGCGGGTGTCGCCGTCGGGGATGAAGCAGATGTCGTGGCTGTCGGGCTTCTGCGCGACCGTCAGCCCACGCTGTGCAGCCTCGGCGCGCACGACCGCCTTCGACGGCGTCGAGCCGAGCGGAAAGTAGGTGTGCGCGAGCTGCTCGGCGGTGAGCACCCCCAGCACGTACGACTGGTCTTTGGCTTCGTCGCTGGCGCGGTGCAGCTCTCGCCCCGCAACGCCGTCGACGAGCGTGGCGTAGTGCCCCGTGCACACCGCGTCGAAGCCCAGTTCGAGCGCGCGTTCGAGGAGCGCCGCGAACTTGATCTTCTCGTTGCAGCGCATGCATGGGTTCGGCGTACGGCCCGCGCGGTACTCGGCGACGAAATCGTCGATGACGTCGTCGCGGAACCGCTCGGAGAAGTCCCACACGTAGAACGGGATGCCGAGCAGATCCGCCGCCCGCCGGGCATCCATCGCATCTTCGATGGTGCAGCACCCGCGGCTGCCCGTGCGAAGCGTGCCGCCGGCGCGAGAGAGCGCGAGGTGGACGCCGACGACGTCATGCCCGGCTTCGACGGCTCGGGCGGCCGCGACGGCTGAATCGACGCCGCCGCTCATCGCTGCCAGAATCCGCATGGGTCCAGTCTACGAGCGCTGACCTGAACGGGCGCGGGATGCTCGGCGGTAGGCGTCGGGCAACGCCGAGACGACCGCGTCGACGTCCGCTGCCGTCGTCGTTCGACCCAGAGTGAGGCGCAGCACCGACCGGGCCGCGCGCTCATCCCTCCCCATCGCCATCACGACATGCGAGGGCTCTGTGACGCCGGCCTGGCAGGCGGCGCCCGTTGCGACCGAGATGCCCGCCTGGTCGAGCAGGAACAGCATCGTCTCGCCGTCCGCACCCGGCAGCAGCAGGTGCAGATTGCCGGACAGTCTGTGGTCGGGGTCGCCGAGCATCTCGATGCCGGGCGCTGCGGTATGGATGCCGGCCCACAGAAGGTCGCGCAGACCCGCCACGCGCCGTTCTTCGTCGGCGCGTCCCGAGAGCGTCGCCGTCAGCGCGGCCGCCATGGCCGCCGCGCCGGCCACATCCTGTGTCCCGGAGCGGATCCCCCGTTGCTGACCGCCGCCATGGACCAGCGGGGAGAGCGCGGCATGGCGCGAGACGACGAGCGCCCCCGTGCCAACCGGTGCGCCCAGCTTGTGTCCCGACACGCTCATCGCCAGCAGGCCGGTCCCGGGCGCGGCGTCGCCACGGAGGCGTGCGAATGACAGGGCGACGTGGCCGACCGCGCCGACCGCGTCGAGGTGCAACGCGGTTCCGGATGCCGCGGCGGCGGCGGCGAGGGAGTCGACATCCTGGATCGTGCCGACCTCGTTGTTCGCGACGAGCGCGGTCGCGACGGCGGCGCCGCTGAGCGCGGCGGTCCATGCCGATGCGTCGATCCGACCTGTCGAATCGATCGGAACGCCGCGTACGGCAGCTCCTTCGGTCGCTGCCAACCACGCGACGGCCTCCATCGTCGCGTGGTGCTCACCGTCGGGCAGGACGATCGCATCACCCGTGTTACGCGCCCACCACAGACCCTTCAACGCGAGGTTGATCGATTCCGTGCCCCCCGATGTCAGCACGATCTCGATCGGGTCGCAGCCCAACCCCTCGGCGATGGCTTCGCGGGCCTCCTCGAGCAGGCGGCGCGCGCGTTGCCCCGCGCCGTGCACCGACGACGCGTTGCCGAGGTCTTCTGCCGTCGCCAGCCAGGCATCCCGCGCTTCGGGTCGCAGCGGTGTGGTCGCCGCGTGATCGAGGTATGCCGACACCGCCGCCTCCCGTCGCCTGCCACCGGTTCGTCGCAACTACTGTAGATCGCATGTCGCTGCCCACCGGCGCTCCCGTCGCCGTCCCCGGCCTGCACGATCCGGCCCTGGACCGTCTCGGCGTGACGCTGCATGCAGACGGCGGCACGCTGCGGGTCTGGTCGGCGCACGCGACGAGCATGGAACTCGTCCTGTTCGACACGACCGACCTCGACTGGGCGGTCGAGACGCTGCCGCTCACGGACGTCGGCGGGGGCGTCTGGCAGGTCGACACCCCCGCGCTCGCACCCGGCGTGCGGTACGCGGTCCGAGCGGACGGACCGCACGGACAGGGTCACGCGTTCAATCCGCAGACCCTGCTCATCGAACCGTATTCCCGGGGTCTCGTCTCGGGCGGGTACGAGGACTGGCGCTCGGTCGTCATCGACGACACCTACGACTGGCAGGGCGTCGGCAAGCCCGACACGCCCTGGGATCGCACCGTCATCTACGAAGCGCACGTGAAGGGGCTCACGAAGCGGCATCCCGGCATCCCGCCCGCGTTGCACGGCACGTATGCCGGGCTCGGACACCCCGCGATGATCGAGCACCTCGTGGGGCTCGGCGTCACCGCCGTCGAACTGCTTCCCGTGCACGCGTTCGCCACCGAGCCGCGCCTGCTGAACCTCGGGCTCAGCAACTACTGGGGGTACAACAGCCTCAACTTCTTCACGCCGCACTCGCCGTATGCGACGGCGGACAGTCGCATGGCCGGCCCCGACGCGATCGTGCGCGAGTTCAAGGACATGGTCCGTGCCTTGCATGAGGCCGGGCTCGAAGTGCTGCTGGACGTCGTCTACAACCACACCGCTGAGGAGGGCTTCGGTGGTCCTCGCACGAGCCTGCGCGGTCTCGACAACCGCTCGTACTACCGCCAGGAATCCAGCGGCGCCTACATCGATGTGACCGGATGCGGCAACTCCGTCGACACATCCACGCCTGCCGCATCGCGCCTCGTCCTGGACTCGCTGCGGTACTGGGCCAACGAGATGCAGATCGACGGCTTCCGGTTCGATCTCGCCGTCACCCTCGGTCGCGACCACGGGCACGAATTCGACGCCGAGCACCCGTTGCTGCGCGCGATCGCGGAGGACCCGGATCTCGCGTCGGTCAAGAAGATCGCGGAGCCGTGGGACGTCGGCATGGGCGGCTGGCAGACCGGCGGGTTCGGACCGGGCTGGGCCGAGTGGAACGACCGCTACCGCGATCGGGTCCGCAACTTCTGGCTCAGCGACGTCGACTACGCACGACGCGCGTCGACGTCGCCGGTCGGCGTCGGGGGGTTCGCAACCCGCCTCGCCGGATCGTCGAACACCTTCAGTCGCGAACGTGGTCCGCTCGCCGGCATCAACTTCGTGACAGCCCACGACGGGTTCACGCTGCGCGACCTCGTCTCGTACGACGTCAAGCACAACCTCGGCAACGGCGAGCACAACCGAGACGGCGCCGACACGAACAGATCCTTCAACCATGGCGCCGAGGGGCCCACCGACGACGAGACGATCCT
Source organism: Microbacterium sp. bgisy189 (assembly GCF_057707225.1). Taxonomy (NCBI): domain Bacteria; kingdom Bacillati; phylum Actinomycetota; class Actinomycetes; order Micrococcales; family Microbacteriaceae; genus Microbacterium; species Microbacterium sp. bgisy189. The sequence goes on from NZ_JBYIPT010000010.1 coordinate 80,544, forward strand.
CGCGACGCGGCGGAAGGCCATGCGCAACCTCCTCGGGACGCTTCTGCTGTCTGCGGGCGTGCCCATGCTGACGGCGGGCGACGAATTCGCTCGGACACAACGCGGCAACAACAATGCGTACTGCCATGACTCCGCGCTCACGTGGATGTCGTGGGAGCCCGCCGAGTGGCAGGAGGACCTTCACGCGCACGTGCGGCGTCTGATCGCCCTCCGCCGCGAGAACCCCGCGCTGCGCCCCGTGCACTTCGCGCACGAGGAACAGGTCGTCCCCAACGCGTCGGTCATCGACTGGTACGACGAGCACGGTGAGCAGATGTCGATCGAGCGCTGGACCGATCCGTCCCACCGCACGCTCCAGTACGACGCGCGCTCCACACCCGAACGTGAACATGCCAACCGGATCCTGCTGATCGTGCACGGGAACGAACGGCCGATCGATGTCACCTTGCCGGCGCTCGAGGGTGTGACCGGGTATCTCGATCTGTGGTCGAGCCTGGACGAGCGCCCCTCCACCACTGCGCATCGGCGGACGCCGGGAGAGACACTGACGCTGCCCGGGACTGCGATGCGACTGTTCCGCGTCGTGTAATCGGCCGCGCGCCGGTGTCGCCGTGGCGGCTTCAACGGTAAGTTCGGAACGTGGCTACCAGGACTCGCATCGCTGTCGATCCCACCGTCCGAAGCACGGCGCAGATCCCGCTCAGACCGGCGCACGCCTGGAGCGGCGTGAACGACACCGTCGCCGGCCGCATCCCACTCGTGCACCCGCGTCCTACGGCACCCGGTGGCGCGTATGCAGCGTCCGCGTTCGTGGGCGAGGCGGTGACGTTCGAAGTCGTGGCATTCCGCGAGGGACACGACCGCATCGGTGTCCACGTCCGACTGTTCGCGCCTGACGGCACCGAATCCCTCCACCGGTTGACGGCGGTCGGAGACGGCTACGACCGGTGGCGCGTGGTCGTCGCGCCGCTCGTACAGGGCCGGTGGCGCTTTCGGTTCGAGGCGTTCGGCGACGACTTCGCCACATGGGAGCACGCCGCAGACCTGAAGATCGCGGCGGGTGTGGATGCCCCGCTCATGCGGGAGATGGGCGCGCGCCTGTTCGAGCATGGGGCGACAGAGAAGGATCGGCCCGCAGACGAGCGCCAGACGCTGACGGCCTCGGCGGCCGCACTGCGGGACGCGTCGGTCGACGACGCGCAGGCGCTCGTCGTCGTGCGCGACCCGCTGATTGCCGAACGGTTCGCGCAGCGCCCGCTCGCCTCCCTCGTCACGATCGGCGACGAGCACGAGTTGCTCGTCGAACGCGAGCGCGCCGGGGTCGGGGCCTGGTACGAGTTCTTCCCCCGCTCGGAGGGCGCCCGCAGGCTGAAGGACGGCACGGTGAAGAGCGGAACGTTCCGCACCGCCATCAAGCGCCTCCCGGGCGTCGCCGCGATGGGCTTCGACGTGCTGTACCTGCCGCCGATCCATCCGATCGGCGAACGCAACCGCAAGGGCCCGAACAACACATTGGATGCCGGCCCGGGCGACCCAGGGTCGCCGTGGGCGATCGGCTCGGCGGCAGGCGGCCACGACACCGTCCACCCCGACCTCGGCACGCTCGCCGACTTCCGGGCATTCGTCCGCGCCGCTCGAGAGAACGGACTCGAGGTCGCGCTCGACCTCGCGCTGCAGGCGGCGCCGGACCATCCCTGGGTCGCCGCGCACCCCGAATGGTTCACGACGCTCCCGGACGGCTCGATCGCCTACGCCGAGAACCCGCCGAAGAAGTACCAGGACATCTACCCGGTCAATTTCGACAACGACCCCGCCGGGATCCGAGCAGAGGTCCTGCGCATCGTCCGCCACTGGATCGCGCAGGGCGTGAAGATCTTCCGCGTCGACAACCCGCACACCAAGCCGCTGCAGTTCTGGGAATGGCTGATCTCGACCGTGAATGCGGAAGACCCCGACGTCATCTTCCTCGCGGAGGCGTTCACACGCCCGGCGCCGCTGCAGGGGCTCGCGATGGCCGGTTTCCAGCAGAGCTACTCGTACTTCACGTGGCGCAACACCAAGGCCGAACTCGAGGAGTTCCTCACCTCGATCTCCAGCGAGACCGCCGACTTCATGCGGCCGAACCTCTTCGTGAACACGCCAGACATCCTCACCGAGTATCTCCAGTACGGTGGGCGACCGGCGTACAAGGTTCGCGCGGCGATCGCGGCGACCGCCGGTGCGAGTTACGGCGTCTACGCCGGGTACGAGCTCTTCGAGAACGTCGCCCGCCCCGGCTCGGAAGAGAACATCGACAACGAGAAGTACGAGTACAAACTCCGCGATTGGGCACGTGCCGAAGCCTCCGGCGACTCGCTCGCGCCCTATCTCACCCGCCTGAACCACATCCGCGACGCGCACCCCGCGCTGCGCCAGCTGCGCGGACTGCGGGTGCATTACAGTGACGACGACGCGATCCTCGTGTACAGCAAGCACCTGCCGGCGGCCGTCTCCCCCGATGGTCGCAGCGACACGGTCATCGTCGTCGCCAATGTCGATCCGCATTCGGCTCGCCAGACGATGGTCCATCTCGACACGGCCGCCTTCGGCATCCGCCCGGGCGCAGAATTCGAGGTCGAAGATCTCATCACCGGGGCCGTGTGGACCTGGAACGAGCACAATTTCGTCCGACTCGATGCCTTCCACGAGCCGGTACACGTCCTGCACGTGAGGAGCCCCCGATGACCGCCGTCGACGCCCGCACCCTCGACACCGTCGCCACCGGGTCGTACTACGCACCCCACGATGTGCTCGGCCCGCATGCCGACGGAGAAGGGTGGGTGATCCGCGCACGTCGCCCGCTCGCAGCAACGGTCACGGCAGCGCTCGCCGACGGATCGAGCGTCGAGCTGTCCCATGTTCGCGCGGGCGTGTGGGAGGGGCGCATGTCGTCCCGGCCCGATGCCTACGAACTCGTCACGACGTACGAGCAGGCGCCCACCTGGACTGCCGATGACCCCTACCGACACCTTCCCACCGTCGGTGAGATCGATCTGCACCTGATCCGTGAGGGCCGTCATGAGGAGCTGTGGCGGGTGCTCGGTGCCCGGCTCCACGATTTCGGCACGGTGTCTGGGGTGTCATTCGCCGTCTGGGCGCCGAACGCGCGTGCCGTGCGTGTCGTCGGCGACTTCAACGACTGGGACGGCCAGGGCCACGCGATGCGTTCCATGGGCTCTTCGGGGGTCTGGGAGCTGTTCGTGCCCGGGCTCGGCGTCGGAACCCGATACAAGTTCGAGTTGCTCACGCCGGACGGCGGCTGGGTCACCAAGGCCGACCCGATGGCGCGTTTTGCGGAGGTGCCGCCGGCGACGGCCTCGGTGGTCACCGACAGCGCGTACGAGTGGCAGGACGAGGACTGGATCGCCGCGCGTGGGCGCACGTCGCCGCACGACAGCCCGATGTCGGTCTACGAACTCCATTTCGGGTCGTGGCGCCCGGGGCTCGGATATCGCGACGGCGCCGACCAGCTCATCGAGTACGTCCAGCAGCAAGGGTTCACGCACGTCGAGTTCCTGCCGCTCGCAGAGCACCCGTTCGGTGGATCGTGGGGGTACCAGGTCACCGGCTATTACGCACCGACGAGCCGCTTCGGCGACCCCGATGATCTTCGGTATCTGATCGACCGGCTCCATCAGGCGGGTATCGGCGTGATCATGGACTGGGTGCCCGGTCACTTCCCCAAGGATGACTTCGCCCTCGCCCGCTTCGACGGCCGGGCACTGTATGAGCACGCCGACCCACGGCGGGGCGAGCACAAGGACTGGGGCACGTTCATCTTCGACTACGGCCGCAGCGAGGTGCGCAACTTCCTCGTCGCCAACGCGCTCTACTGGTTCGAGGAGTTCCATGTCGACGGCCTGCGCGTCGATGCCGTGGCATCCATGCTGTACCTCGACTACTCGCGCGAGGCAGGCGAGTGGGAGCCGAACGTGCACGGCGGCCGCGAGAACCTCGAAGCCATCGGCTTTCTGCAGGAGGTCAACGCCACCGTGTACAAGAAGCACGCGGGCGTCGCGATGATCGCCGAGGAATCCACCAGCTATCCCGGCGTCACCCAGCCCACCTCAGGCGGCGGACTCGGGTTCGGCTTCAAGTGGAACATGGGCTGGATGAACGACTCGCTCGAGTACATCAAGCGCGATCCGATGTACCGCTCGCATCACGAGGGCGAGCTTTCGTTCTCCTTCGTCTACGCGTTCAGCGAGAACTTCGTGCTGCCCATCAGCCACGACGAGGTCGTGCACGGCAAGGGCACGCTGTTCACGCGCATGCCCGGCGATCACTGGCAGAAGCTCGCCAACATGCGCGCGTTCCTCGCCTACATGTGGGGTCACCCCGGCAAGCAACTCCTGTTCATGGGCCAGGAGTTCGGCCAGATGGCCGAGTGGTCGGAGTCGCGCGCGCTCGACTGGTGGATGCTCGATCAGCCGCCGCACCGCCAACTGCACGAGTTCGTCGCGACGCTCAACCGCGTCTACCGCGATCACGCGCCGCTGTGGGCGCGCGACAGCGACAGCGAGGCGTTCACGCGGTTGGGTGGCCCGGACTGGAACCCGAACGTGCAGGCGTTCGCGCGTCGAGACCACCACGGCAACACGGTCGCCGTGATCTGCAACTTCTCAGGTGTGCCGATCCACGACTACGCGCTCGATCTTCCCGAAGAGGGTGCTTGGAGCGAGCTGTTGAACTCGGATGCCGCGGAATACGGCGGATCCGGCGTCGGCAACTTCGGCACCGTGACGGCGGGCGCAGGCGGTCGCGCCACGATGGTGCTGCCGCCCCTCGGCGTGCTCTGGCTCGGGCATCGAGCGTGACGTCTGACGGGTCGGGTTTCGATACACCGCCGCTTCCGCGGCGGCACTCAACCTTGACAGGCAGCCGCATCAACGCCGCTGCGCGGCATTGATCCGGCTCCTGTCAAAACAGCAGACTCGACAGCCTGCCGCGGGCACGGGTGACGCGCGGATCGGCGTCGCCCACGACGCCGAACAGTTCGAGCAGCCGTTCGCGTACGGGGGCTCGCTCATCGGTGGGCAGGACTGCGAACAGATCGAGCAACCGACCGAACGCGTCGTCGACGTGCCCGCCGGCGAGATCCAGATCAGCGACGAGCAGCTGCGCGTCGATGTCGGCGGGGCTTGCGGCCGCAGCGGCGCGTGCAGCCTGGAGGTCTGCGTCGGCGACGCGGGTGAGCAGACGCACCTGGCCGAGTCCAGCGAGCGCATCGGCGTCGCGGGGGTTCTCTGCGAGGGCCTGCTCGTAGGCTGCGGCCGCGCGCGGATACTCCCCCGCCTCGATCGCGTCGAACGCCTCCTGGTGCAGTGGCGGCATCGCAGGCTCTGCGGGCTCAGCGTCGTCCCCTGATGCAGACGCGGACGGCATCGGCACGGTGCCTGTCACGCCGTGCTGGCCCGCGAGCTGCAGAAGCTGCTCGAACACTTCGCGCACCTGCGGCTCAGGAACGGCGCCGTTGAAGAGCGGAACGGGCTGCCCAGCAACGAGCGCGACGACCATCGGGATCGACTGCGCCCGGAACCCCTGCGCGAGTTGCGGGTTCGCATCCACGTCGACCTTCGCGAGGACGAGACGGCCCGCATACTCGGTGACGACCTTCTCGAGGATCGGGCCGAGCTGCTTGCACGGTCCGCACCATTCCGCCCACAGGTCGACGACGACGGGAACGGTGCGCGAGAGCTCCAGCACCTGCGGGAACGTGTCGTCGGTGACGTCGAACACGAGCGCCGGCCCGGAATCCGCCCCAGCCGGGATTGTCGGCGCGGCCGGGGGCTGGTTGGCCCGCTGCCGCAGCGACGAAAGGTCGACGCCGCCGCGCAGCGCGGCAGCCGGTGTCGGATCGGTCACTCTTCGATCTCCTTGGCTCCGAGGATGTCGGACGAATATCCGAGCAGACGGATGGACTCGTTGGAACTCTGCGCCGGCACGAAGAAGAACAACTGGTCGAGATACGTCGTCGTGTACCCCTTGGCGCTCGTCGTGTCGGTCAGCGCCTCGACGATGCGGTTGCCGGTGTCTTCGTCGTCGTCCTCGTCACGGAGCTTGATGACGGCGTCGTCGTCGGTCGCTTCGACGGTCTCGTTCTCGCGAATGGTCACGGCGACGATCGCACCGCTGTCGACGGTGCCCAGCGAGACGGCCTCAATGTTCCCGTCGACGGCATCGTAGGACAGGGTGCCTGTCTCCTCGCCGGTCTCGTTGAACTGCTCGAGTCGGTCCGCGCGGTCGGCCGTGATCTGCGCCCGCAGCGTGTCGGCTTCGAGGTCGAACAGGCCGGCGTAGACGCTGTCGTCGCCTTCGTCGATGACATCGGCGTACGCCCCGGCGAGCTCCTGCGGCGGCAGGACGAGGAACGGCGAGTCCGGCGCGACCGTCAGCGCACCGACGTAGTCCGGCGCGACGTTCAGTTCGGTGTCGCCCGACATGTTGCCCATATAGCGGAGCTTGTAGTCCGACCAGGCGTCGTCCTGCGTCACCGCCATGATCACCGTGGACTTGTCGTCCGAGGACTCCATGACGGCGAGGAACGTGCGCGGCCAGCCGTCGAAGGCCTCCGGCAGCAGGATCTGTAGGCCCTCCGTCGGAATGGGCGCAAGAGCCGGGTGGTCATCCAGCTCCTCACGGATCGCGTAGTTGGTCTTGCGGACGGCGAGGGCAGCGGATGCGAGGCGGGTCGAGGCGAGGTCGAGGTCGGCCGCTTCATCGGCCTCTGTGACCGTCTGCGCGATGCGCGCGATGATGCGCTCCGCCTGCGCCTTGGTGACGGCGGGAGCACCCTGCCCTTCGGGAACGATGACCGACTGCGACGGCGTGGGCGTCGGCGTCGAGCCGAACTGCGGCCAGGCATCCGCTGAACAGCCTGCGAACAGGAGCGCCGACAGGCCGAGCGTCGGTACGGCGAGCAGCTTCTTGCGGCCGCGGGTGATCTGCCGACGCGCGGGCGTCGCCGAGATGACGCCCTTGTCGGCGCCTTCGACGGCCAGATCGATCGGTTCGGTGTGCGCCATCGGCAGCCCCTTGCGACGAGGTCCGCGCGAGCGCCGGACGTGACGCACGCCGAGGATGTACAGCACGATGCCCGCCGCCATCATGAGCGCACCTCCGACGATGAGCGGGCCGGCCCACGGCGTAGTGACACCGGTCGGCCAGCTCAACGAAAGATCGGTCGGCGCGGGCTCGACGCCATCGGCCGCGATCAGCAGGCTCACGTCGTCGGGCAGTTCGAGCGACGTGATCAGGGTGCGGTCATGTTCGAACTCGTCAAGCCACAGGTCGGAGCCGTGTGGATCGAGCGGTGCTGCCTCGGCTGCGGCTTCTTCCGCGGTCGCGTCCGTCTCGGGCTCCGGAGCGGTGACGACCTCGGAGCGGATCGTTCCGGCATCCGAAACCGTCACCGACACGTAGTCGCTCGTGCCGAGCCACGCGGTCATATCTGCCGTGCGACCGTAAGCCGCGAAGATCGTGCCGTCACCGCGTGCGCGCAGCGTCTGCGCGCCGTCGTGACTGTTGAGCACTGCTCCGTCGATGAGGATGTAGGGGACGCTCTCATCGATCTCGATCGACTGGCTCTCGGACTCGGGACCTTGCAGCACGGTCCGCTGCGCGATGCCGGCGCCGATCATCAGCGTCGCCAGCACGAAGGCGGCGACAGCCCACACGAAACGCACGAATCAAGACCTTCCTGCACCCGGCGACTCAGCGTTCGGGCGCACAATCGACGTTCCAGACTAGCGAAGAAGTCCTGAATGTCGCCCGGGAGGGCGCGCGGCTCCCGCACGGGGCCCGATCTCCTGCGTATTGTGACTGTCGACCGTCGTTGCAGAAGAGGGCTCCGTGAAGATCCAGCATCCGTTCCGCACCGCACTGGTGGCGACCCTCGGTGTGGGGATCGGCATCATGCTGATCCAGAGCGTCAGCTCGCTGTCGACGATCCTCCTGTACGTCGGCACGGCCCTGTTCCTCGCGCTCGGCCTCGACCCCGTCGTGTCGTGGCTCGAACGCCGTGGGCTTCGCCGCTGGGCCGCACTGCTGGTCACCTTCGTCGCCCTGCTCGCCGCGTTCGCCGGCATCATCCTCATGGTCGTGCCGATCATCGTCGGGCAGATCGCCGAACTGATCAGACAGGTGCAGGCTCTCGTCGAGTCGGTCGTGGACGGCTCCTGGGTGCCGCTCGACGACGTGCGCGGCTGGCTTCAGGAGTCCTTCCCGCTGCTCGATGTCGACCAGGTCTTCGACTACCTCACCGAGTGGTGGGAATCGCTCAACTTCGGCACGATCGGCACCGAAGCGGCAGGCTGGCTCGTCGCGCTCGGCACGGGGATCATCTCGGGCTTCACCGGCGCCCTGATCGTGCTCATCCTCACGATCTACTTCACCGCTTCGACCCCGAACCTGAAGGCGGCCGTCTACCAGCTGTCGCCGGCCTCCAAGCGTGCGCGCTTCATCGACCTATCTGAGCAGATCACCGCGTCCGTCGGGTACTACGTCATGGGCCAGGTGACGCTCGGGCTCATCAACGGCGTGCTGAGCGCGATCTTCCTCAGCATCATCGGTGCACCCTTCCCGGCGGTGCTCGCGGTCGTCGCGTTCTTCTTCTCACTCATCCCGCTCGTCGGCACGCTCACCGGCTCCGCGATCATCGTGCTGACCTGTCTCATCCCCGGCTTGGCGTCGCCCCTGACGGCGCTCGTCGCCCTCATCTGGTACGTCGTCTACATGCAGGTCGAGGCGTACGTCCTGTCACCACGGATCATGAACCGTGCCGTCTCGGTGCCCGGCGCTGTCGTCGTCATCGCCGCCCTCGCGGGTGGTTCGCTGCTCGGCCTGCTCGGCGCCCTCATCGCCATCCCGGTCGCGGCGAGCCTGCTGATCATCTACCGCCAGGTCATCATCCCGCGACAGAACGAGCTGTGACCCTCAGCCGGCGCTGTGCCACATGGTGGGCAGCGGCAGCGCCTCGGGGTTGACCGCGCCCACGATCTCGGTCAGCACGCGTCTGGTCTGCGTCTCGCCGACCCACAGATGCTTGCCCCCCTCCACGGGGATGAGGGTCGCATGGGGCACGCTCGCGAACCGGTCGGCGGCTTCGGCTGGTCGCAGGTAGTCGTCGAATTCGGGGATCAACGCGATCACCGACCGCGGCTCATCTGCCCAGGCCGCGACGTCATCGGCGGTGGCGCGATGCAACGGCGGTGACAGCAGGATGATGCCCTCGACGTCGTGGTCCCGCCCGTACTTGAGTGCGAGCTCCGTGCCGAACGACCAGCCGACGAGCCAGGGCCGGGGCAACCGCCGCTCGCGTACGAAGTCCATCGCCGCGGCGACATCGAACGCCTCGGCCCGGCCGCCGTCGAAGGCCCCGTCACTGGTGCCCCGGGGCGACGTCGTGCCGCGGGTGTTGAACCGGAGCACGGCCAGGTCTGCCAATGCGGGGAGTCGAGCGGCGGCTTTGCGCAGGATGTGCGAGTCCATGAATCCGCCCGCAGTGGGCAGCGGGTGGAGCGTCACCAGGGTCGCCACGGGTGAGGCTGACTCGGGGCTCGCCAGTTCACCGACGAGCGTCAATCCGTCGAGCGTATGCAGCTCGATGTCTTCGCGACGCGCCGGGAGGAGCGCCGGTCCTCGAATCTCCATCAGCCGATCCTCCAACAGGATGTGTGCCAGTGCCGACGCGCGGCAAGGTCTGCCGCATCGCCCAGAATGCCGTCCGCCCGCCATGTGACGAGGTGCGCGACGCCGGGAGACACCTCTCGACCGCAGCCGGGGCACGTGTATGGCTTCTGCGCCTGGGCAGCAGCCACAGGCTGCACCGTCCACTCGACACCGCGCCGGATCTCGGTGCGCTTCCAGCCGCTCAGCAAGCGTTCGAACGAGGCGTCGTCGCCCTCAGAACGTCGACGATTGGACCGAGGCACCTCGTGCGTTCACCACCAGTGGTTCGCAGTCCAGAAGTCGTAGGCGGCGGCCCAACTGCCGTACCGCCCGACCGCATAGCCGTTGGCCCAGCGCAGATTGTCGACCGGGTTGTAACCGTTGCCCGGAACCTTGCTGCAGGGGTAAGCCTGAATGAGCCCACACGCTCCCGACGACGGGTTCGTGGCGTTCGGGTTCCATCCACTCTCACGCGTCGCGATGTAGTCGACGAACGACCAGTCGCTTTCCGCGATGCCGGCTGCCGTGAGCCATTCCGTCTTGGAGCCTCCGCCGGTGTACTTCGGGCTTGCGGCGGCGCTCGAGGACGACCCGGAGGATGCCGTGCTCGCTTCGACCGTCGGCGTCGGCGTCGGCGTCGGCTTCGGCTTCACGTAGACGCTGTAGGTCATCGAGCTTCGGTCGAAGGCCGCCGCAGACGCGTCCGCGGATGCCGCGACATAGGTTTGCGTGTCGCCGACGGTCTCGGCGTAGAGCGACACCGTCTCGACCTCGACCTCGGCAGCGTTCGCATCGGCCACCGTGGCCCCCAGGGGCGCGACGTACGCGCCGGCGCACACGACCGCGGCGAATGCTGCGAACGCGCCGGTCACACCACGACGCCGAGACCAGCGCTGCTCGGTCCGACGGACCTTCGCCACACCGGCCACCGCGCGGCCTGGAGCGGGGAGCAGGTCACGATCGGAAGTCACAATGCCGAATATTCTAGCGCCGCGATGCCGAACGTGCCATTCGAGGGGTCAGCGCACCGCGAGCATGACCTCGACGACGGCGTCTAGGACTGCGTCGACCTGTTGTTCCCGATAGCCGCGACGCTGCATGCGGAAGGCCACCGAGCGCACCTGGTCAGGGGTCAGGTCGGCGCCAGTCTCCAGGTATTCGGCGATGCGATCGGCCACGATGTCGACCTCGTCGAGGCGGTATCCGTAGTGGAGCAGGCCGACTCGCTCGAACCGCTCCCCCGGCGACCGCCGGAGTCGATCGAGGATCTCCTGCCCGAGCGTCCGAGAACGACCGAGCCACGCGCGGGCACCACGTTGAGAGAGCGCCTGTTCGCGTTCCCGCAGCGCGAACGCGTCCTCGATGCGCCCCAGGGCGGCATCGACCGCGGCGGGCACATAGCCGCCACGGACGAGTGGGAACCCGACGGCGCGGACGTCGAGCGAGCTCGGCGCGTCACCACCGTCAGACTCGAATCCGGCACGAGCGCGCTGCAGGAAGGCGTCGACCGCGCGCGGCTCGTAGCCGCGCCGACGGCCCGACTCGCGCGGGAACGCAGGAGTGCTCATCACACCGCCATCGGGAAGAAGAGGAAGTACAGCGCCAGCGCGGGCACCGTCGACGGGAGGATCGAGTCGAGCCGATCGAGCACGCCACCGTGACCCGGAAGCGCCGAACTCATGTCCTTGATGCCGAGATCGCGCTTGATCATGGACTCACCGAGATCACCGATCGTCGCCGAGCCGAGGATCGCGACCCCGAACAGCAGGGCTGCCCACCACGGAATGTGCAGCATCAGGATGCCGAGGAGCACTGCGACGACCGCCGCAGCGAGCGCAGCGCCTGCGAAACCCTCCCACGTCTTCTTGGGGCTGATCCGAGGCGCCATCGGATGCCGTCCGAAGGCGACCCCCGCCGCATAGGCCCCGGTATCGGCGGCGACAGCGATCGCGACCATCGCCAGCACCCACAGCTCGCCCTGCTCCTGGCGCAGCAGCACGAGGGCGAGGCTCGCCAGCAACGGCACGTACAGCGGGACGAATCCGGCGACGAGTGCGTCTGCGAGGACATCGCCGTAGCGGCGGCCGTTGCGCGCCGCCATCTGCGCGACGAGACGGATGACGATCAGCGCGGCGACCACGGCGTACGTGATCACCCAGTGCGTCCAGTGGCCGTAGAAGAACGCCGCGAGAAGGATCAGCAGACCGCCGATCAGGTGCGGCACCACGTCGACCCGCCGACCCGATGCCTGCAGAGCCCGGACGAACTCGTAGATGCCCAGCAGCACCGCCGGAATGGCGAACAGGAGGAACAGCCACTTCACGAACAGCAGCGATGCGAGCACCGCCGCCCCGATCAGGACGCCGATCGCGATCGCCGACAGCAGGTTTCGGCCGGAGCGTTCGTTGATGCGCTCGTTGGCCTGTTCGAAGTCGGCGCGTGCCTTCTCGATGTGCTGCTCGAAGTCGGTGCGGGCCTGCCGCACGTGCGTCTGGAACGACGACTCCTGCGCAACGCGGCGCGCTTCAGCGCGCGTTGACGGCGTCGCGCCGCCGTCAGCCGCGTCGTCGGTGTCGCTCATGTCGTCGTCGCCTCGGCCTCAGACCTCGAGCAGCTCGGACTCTTTGCGCTTGAGCGCATCGTCGATGGCGTCCACGTGCGTGCGCGTGATGCCGTCGAGCTCCTTTTCGGCGCGGGCGAGGTCGTCTTCGCCGACCTCGCTCTTGAGCGCGTCGAGCTCGTCCTTGGACTTGCGGCGGATGCCGCGCAGGTGCACCTTGTGGTCTTCGCCCTTGGAGCGCACCAGCTTGACGTACTCCTTGCGACGCTCCTCGGTGAGCTCGGGCATCGTGACCCGCACGATGTTGCCGTCGTTCGTCGGGTTGACGCCGAGGTTCGGGGTGTCTCGGATGGCCTGTTCGATCGCCTTGAGCGCCGACTTGTCGTACGGCGTGATGACGAGCGATCGGGCTTCGGGGCTCTGCAGTGACGCCAGCTGCGCGAGCGGGGTCGGCGAGCCGTAGTAGTCGACCAGGATCTTCTGGAAGAGCTGCGGGTTGGCGCGACCGGTGCGGACGGTGGCGAAGTCTTCCTTCGCCGCCTCCACGGCACGGGTCATGCGCGTCTTCGTGTCGGCCAGGATCTCGGCGATCACGGGAACTCCATTCGTCGGTACGTCGAAGATCGAGTCTAGTTGAGCAGCGCCGCGATCTACGCGGTGACGAGCGTGCCGATCGTTTCGCCCAGGAGCGCCTTCGTGACGTTGCCGGCCGGTTCCATGCCGAACACGCGCATGTCGATCCCGTTGTCCATGCACAGGCTGAACGCGGTCGAGTCGACGACCTTCAAGCCGCGCTGCAGCGCGTCGAGGTACGTGATCTCGTCGATACGCTCTGCCGTCGGATCCTTCTTCGGGTCGGCCGTGTAGACGCCGTCGACACCGTTCTTGGCCACGAGGACCTCATCGGCGCCGATCTCGAGCGCACGCTGCGCCGCGACGGTGTCGGTCGAGAAGTACGGCAGACCTGCTCCCGCACCGAAGATGACGACGCGGCCCTTCTCCATGTGACGCTCGGCGCGGCGCGGAATGTACGGCTCCGCGACCTGTGTCATGGCGATCGCGGACTGGACGCGGGTTGCGGCGCCGGCCTGCTCCAGGAAGTCCTGCAGCGCGAGGGCGTTCATGACCGTTCCGAGCATGCCCATGTAATCGGCGCGCCCTCGGTCCATGCCGCGCTGGCTGAGTTCGGCGCCGCGGAAGAAGTTTCCGCCGCCCACGACGACGGAGATCTCGACACGGTCGACCGCGGCGGCGATCTCACGGGCGATCTGGCCGACGACGTCGGGATTCACGCCGAGCTGACCGCCTCCGAACGCTTCACCGGAAAGTTTCAGAAGGACGCGGCGGCGTCCGGTGTTCTCGTCGATCACGCAGGGTTCCTCTCGTCGCGAATGCAGACTATCGAATCGTGGGCATGGAGAAGGGGCCCGCATCCGAGGATGCGAGCCCCTTGTCCGACTTACGCGCCGACCTTGAAGCGGGCGAAGTCGGTGATGGTGAGGCCTGCGTCGGCGGCGACCTTCGCGACGGACAGCTTGTTGTCCTTGGCGTAGTCCTGGTCGAGGAGCGCGACCTGCTTGAGGTACGCGTTCACGCGGCCTTCGACGATCTTCGGCAGTGCGGCTTCGGGCTTGCCCTCGTTGCGCGAGATCTCGGTGACGATCTCGCGCTCCTTCTCGACATCCGCGGCGGGGACGTCGTCACGGCTGAGGTAGGAGGGGTTCGCGAACGAGATGTGCTGCGCGATGCTGCGTGCCGTCTCCGCGTCGTCGCCCGAGTAGGCCACCACGACACCGATCTGCGGGGGCAGGTCCTTGCTCGTCTTGTGCAGGTAGATCTCGAAGGCGTCGCCGGAGAGCGTACGCACGCGGCGCAGCTCGACCTTCTCGCCGATGATCGCGGCCTCATCCGAGATGAGCTCTGCGACGGTCTGCGATCCGGCGGAAGCGGCAAGTGCGGCCTCTGCCGAGTCGGCGCCGGCGGCCGCAGCGGCGGCGAGCACCTTGTCGGCCAGCGCGATGAAGCGCTCGTTCTTGGCGACGAAGTCGGTCTCGGTGTTGAGCTCGATGATCGTGACCTTGCCGTCCTGCTCAGCGGCGGCGACGAGGCCCTCGCTGGTGGAACGGTCGGCGCGCTTGGCGTTGCCCTTCGCGCCCTTCAGACGCAGGATCTCGACGGCCTTCTCGAGGTCGCCGTCGGCCTCCTCGAGTGCCTTCTTGGTGTCGACCATTCCGGTGCCGAGCTGCTCGCGCAGCGTCTTGATGTCGGCGATGGTGAAGTTTGCCATGG
>NZ_JBYIPT010000011.1:0-76253 GCF_057707225.1 Microbacterium sp. bgisy189
ACCGTGAGGATCGTCTCTCGGCAGGGCCCCGTCGGTGATGTGAGGTCTCAGGCCATGACGGGACGCACGCGTCGCCCAGCGAGGGGCTCGTCCATGGTGACCTCGCGAAGCGGAGGATGTCGCCGGTGGCGCAGCGAGGGCGAGAGGCCTGGCCACGGGTGACCTCGCCGAAGTGAAGGCGAGGATGCCGAGAGCAGGCTCCGCGACGAGTGCCTGAACATCAACAGCTTCTACTCGCTGCTCCACGCCCAGGTCGTGATCGGCGACTGGAAGACCGAATACAACCACGACCGCCGGCCTCCCATCGCGGAGCCGCGGCGCAGCCGGCGGCGGGAGCGGTTCTGATCGACCCGCTGACCCGCGCCGGTAAGGTCACGATTGCGTAACAGGACTTGCCTGACGCAGAATGTTTACGTGATCATTTTGGCAATTGCCAGTGACGTGGACGTCGTGGCAGGGCCGAGGAGTCGTTCCGTGGCCACCTGAATCCCCCCCGAGAGGACATGCTTCGATGAAGCGCATGACAAAGGCTGCGGCGATGGCCGCCGCGGCGATCCTTCCCCTGTTCGCGCTGACCGCATGCGGCAGCGGTGGCGACGCCGAGGGCTCCGGCGACGGCAACACCCTGACCGTCTGGGCCTGGGACCCCTCCTTCAACATCTATGCGATGAAGGAGGCCGAGAAGGTCTACCAGAAGGACCACCCCGACTTCGAGCTGAAGATCGTGGAGACGCCCTGGGACGACCTGCAGGCCAAGCTCACCACCATCGCCCAGTCGCAGCAGTTCGACGAGCTGCCCGACATCTTCCTCATGCAGAACAGCGCGTTCCAGAAGAACGTCATCAACTATCCCGACGTGTTCGGCGACTACGCCGACGCCGACATCGACTTCTCGGAGTTCCCCCAGAGCGTCACCGCCTACTCCACGATCGACGACGTCAACTACGGTGTGCCCTTCGACTCGGGCACCGCGGTCTCGGCCCTGCGCACCGACGTGCTGGAGCAGGCCGGATACACCATCGACGACTTCACCAGCACCACCTGGGACGACTTCATCACGAAGGGCAAGGACGTGCTGGCCAAGACCGGCAAGCCGCTGCTCTCCGGCATCGCCGGCTCGTCCGACCTGCTGTCGATCATCCTGCAGTCCGCCGGGGGGAGCCTGTTCGACAAGGACGGTCAGCCCACGATCGCCGGCAACGATGTGCTGATCGACGCCATCGAGGTGTACACCGAGCTGGTCGAGTCCGGCGTGTTCGTCGAGGTCAACTCGTGGGACGAGTACATCAGCAGCTTCGTCAACGGCTCTGTCGCCGGCACCATCAACGGCATCTGGATCGCCGGGTCGATCCAGACCGCTGAGGACCAGGCGGGGAAGTGGGCCGTCACCGACCTGCCGAAGCTCGACGGCGTGCCCGACGCCACGAACTACTCGGCCAACGGCGGTTCGTCCTGGGCGATCAGCTCCACCGGCGACGCGACGCTCGCCGCCGACTTCCTGGCATCCACCTTCGCGGGATCGACCGACTTCTACGACACGATCCTGCCGAAGGCCGGTGCGGTCGCGAACTGGATCCCCGCCGGCGAGAGCAGCGTGTACGCCGAGCCGAGCGCGTTCTTCAGCGGGCAGCCGATCTTCCAGAAGGTCGTCGAGTTCGGCGCCGAGGTGCCCAGCAGCAACACCGGCGTCTACTTCTTCGAAGGTCGTGATGCGGTCAGCGCGGCGATGACCAAGGTCATCGGCGGCACCAGCATCGAGGATGCGCTCGACGAGGCCCAGGCCAACGTCGAGTTCGCGATGAACTGACCCTCTCCGCTCGGGCGGGGCACGACGCCCCGCCCGAGCGTCCTGTTCCGAAGCAATGGAAAGCGAGTACGCATCGTGGCGACCCAGGCGATCGTGACCTCCGACGGCTCCCGCCGGCGGGGGCGGAGCACCCCTCCACCGGACTTCACCCCGCGCGGACCGTGGCTGAACACCGCACGGCGACGCAACCTCACCGGGTGGGGGTTCCTTCTGCCGGCAGCCCTCCTGATCACGCTGCTGAGCTTCGTGCCGATGATCCAGGCATTCGTCCTCTCGTTGCAGACCGGCCGGGGATCACGGCTGAACTGGGCGGAGCCGCTGTGGTCGAACTTCGCCCGGCTGCTCGACGACGAGATCTTCAAGCTCACCATGTTCAACACGGTGTTCTACCTGGTGGTCCAGGTGCCGATCATGCTGATCCTGGCGATGGTGCTGGCCAACCTGCTGAACGACCCGAAGCTGAGGGGCAA
The DNA here is from genome assembly GCF_057707225.1 of Microbacterium sp. bgisy189. NCBI lineage: Bacteria > Bacillati > Actinomycetota > Actinomycetes > Micrococcales > Microbacteriaceae > Microbacterium > Microbacterium sp. bgisy189. The sequence continues at coordinate 2,278 of NZ_JBYIPT010000011.1, forward strand.
GGCCCTCTGGCGCACGATGATCTTCCTGCCGTGCGCCGTCTCGCTGGTCTCGTACTCGCTGGTTTTCCGCACCATGTTCGCCACGGACGGACTGGTCAACGACGTCCTCATGGCGGTCGGCCTCATGCACGACCCGCTCAACTGGCTCGGCGAGCCGGGGACCGCGCGGTTCGTGATCATCATCGGCCTGCTGTGGCGGTGGACCGGCTACAACATGATCTTCTTCCTGGCGGCGCTGCAGAACGTCGACCACTCCACCCTCGAGGCCGCGCGAATCGACGGCGCCGGTGCGTTCAAGACGTTCTGGTTCGTGACCGTGCCGCAGCTGCGGCCGATGATCGTGCTCACCGCGATCATGTCGATCAACGGCACGCTGCAGCTGTTCGACGAGTCCTGGGCGCTCACCAAGGGCGGGCCGTCATACAACTCGATGTCGATGTCGCACTACCTCTACGAGCTCGCATTCCTGAAGAACCCCAACGTCGGCTACGCCTCCGCGATCTCGTACGTGATCCTGATCATGGTCGCGGTGCTGGCTCTCATCCAGATGAAGGTGGGTGACAAGCGTGACTAGTCGACGCTTTCCCTGGCGACGCGTGCCCGGCTACGCGTTCCTGACCGTGTTCGCCCTGTTCTCGGTCTTCCCGCTGTATTTCATGCTGGTCTCATCGACCAACTCGACCCGAGAGGTCCTCGGATCCCGGCTGACCCCGGGCGGCCACTTCATCGACAATCTGGTGGCGCTGACCACGCAGCAGGATCTCGGCGCCGCCATGATCAGCTCGTCCCTCATCGCCATCGGCACGACGGTGCTGTCGCTGATCGTCTGCGCGATCGCGGGCTACGGCTTCGAGATCTACCACTCCCGCGGCAAGGACGTCGTGATGGCGATCCTCATGCTGGCGATGATGATCCCGTTCGCGGCCATCATGATCCCGCTGTTCCGCATCTTCGCGCAGTTCGACATGGTCAACTCGCTGTTCGCGGTGATCATCCCCTCGATCGCCACGCCACTGCTGATCCTGCTGTTCCGGCAGGCGTCGCGCTCGTTCCCGTATGAGGTCATCGAGGCCGCCCGGATCGACGGGCTGAAGGAGCTCTCCATCTTCGCGCGCATCTACGTGCCGACGATGAAGTCCACTTTCGCCGCCGCGGCCGTCATCACCTTCATGGCCTCGTGGAACAACTTCCTCTGGCCGCGTGTGATCCTGCTCGACAACGCGGTGCAGACGATGCCCATGCTCATCGCCAACCTCACGGCCGGATACGTCACCGACTACGGCGTGCTCATGCTCGCCGTGCTGCTGACATCCCTCCCGACCATCCTCATCTTCCTCATCCTGCAGCGCGCCTTCGCACAGGGCATCACCGGAGCCATCAAGTGACATTCGATCCCGTCTTCGCCATCGAGCGCATCGCCGACCCGACCTTCGTCTCGGAGAACCGCCGCCCGGCGCACTCGGACCACCGCTGGTTCGCCGACCTCGACGAGGCGCGATCGGGGGTCAGCGCGTTCGAGCAGTCGCTGAACGGCTTGTGGAAGTTCTTCTGCGCCCGCAACCAGGGGCAGGTGCTGCCCGACTTCGCCGATCCGTCGCGGGATGTGTCGGGGTGGGACGACATCCGCGTGCCTTCGCACCTGCAGCTGGAGGGCTACGACCGACCGCAGTACGTCAACGTCGGCTACGCATGGGACGGCCAGGAGGACATCGAGCCGGGGCAGGTCCCCGAGCGCGACAACCCGATCGGATGCTATGTGCGCACCTTCGCGCTCGATTGTCCGCTCGCCGAGGGCGAGCGGCTCAGCGTCACCTTCCACGGCGCGGAGAGCGCGATCGCGCTGTGGGTGAACGGCCGCTACATCGGCTACAGCACCGACAGCTTCACCCCCGCCGAGTTCGATCTCACCGACGCGCTGGTCGAGGGCGAGAACCGCATCGCCGCGCAGGTGTTCAGCTACAGCGCCGGCTCGTGGCTCGAGGACCAGGACTTCTTCCGGTTCTCGGGCATCTTCCGCGACGTCACCCTGTACCGGCGCCCCGGGGTGCACGCCGAGGACATCCGCGTGACCACCGCGGTCGCCGATGACCTGGCATCCGCCCAGGTGCGGGTCCGCGTGGAGCTCGACGGGGCGGGCGGCGCCGTCTCGGCCCGCATCGAGGGCGTCGGCGAGCTCGCGCGGGATGCCGACGGAGCCTTCGTCGTGCAGGTGGAGGAGCCCCGGCTGTGGAGCCCCGAGCATCCGCACCTGTACGACCTCGTGATCGAGGTGCGCGACGCCGCCGGAGCGCTGACCGAGGTCGTCCCGCAGCGAGTCGGCATCCGCCGGTTCGGCATCGAGAACGGCGTGCTGTCGCTCAACGGCGACCGGGTCGTCTTCAACGGCATCAACCGTCACGAGTTCGGCCTGAACGGGCGGGTGCCGTCGCGAGAGCTCACCGAGTCCGACATCCGGATGCTGAAGGCGCACAACGTCAACGCCGTGCGCACCAGCCACTACCCGAACGACTCGGCGTTCTACGCCCTCGCCGACGAGTACGGCCTGATGGTCATCGACGAGATGAACCTCGAGACGCACGCCCGGTGGAGCCGCATCCGCCTGCACGGCGAATCGCTCGACACCGCCCTGCCCGGCGACCACGACGAATGGCGCCCGGCGGCGCTGGATCGTGCCCGCAGCATGCTCGAGCGCGACAAGAACCACGCCAGCGTGGTGATCTGGTCCTGCGGCAACGAGTCCTTCGGCGGCACGGTGCTGCGCGATGTGGCCGACTGGTTCCGGTCGGTCGACGATCGCCCGGTGCACTACGAGGGCGTGCACTGGGACCCGAGGTACCCCGAGACGACCGACATCGCGAGCCAGATGTACACCCCCGCCGCGGCGGTAGAGGACTATCTGCGCACCAACCGCGACAAGCCGTTCATCGTGTGCGAGTACGCGCACGCGATGGGCAACTCCTTCGGCGGGGTCGGCGAGTACATCGAGCTCGCGTATCGTGACGAGCTGTTCCAGGGCGGCTTCATCTGGGACTTCGCCGATCAGGCGATCCTCATGCGCGATCGCTACGGCCGCGAGTACTTCGGCTACGGCGGCGACAACGGCGAGGCGCCGCACGATCAGGACTTCAGCGGCAACGGCATCTTCTTCGCCGACCACACCCCCTCGCCGATGGCGCAGGAGATGAAGCGGCTGTACCAGGGCTTCGTCGTCGACGTGTCGGAGTCGTCGTTCGCGCTGACGAACCGGCTGATGTCGACCTCGTCGGCCGAATACGAGACGCGCGTCTCGATCTCCCGGGAAGGGCGGGTCGTGGCCACCGGCGTCGTCGACACGGACGTCGCGCCGGGCGGGTCGGCGGTGTACCCGCTGCCGGTCGCGATTCCCGCGGCGGTGGGCGAGTACGCGATCGTCGTCTCGCTGCACCTGCGGACCGAGACGGCGTGGGCACCCGCCGGGCACGAGGTCGCCTTCGGCGAGCACGTGCTCAGGGTCGGCGAGCCGGCCGCAGGCGCGACGGCACCGGCCGCGCAGGTCGCGGCGCCCGCGCCGCGCCTGGTCGAGGGCACGCTGAGCATCGGCGTGCACGGGCCCGGCTTCCACGTGACGTTCTCGCGGATCTTCAACGGGCTGACCTCGTACCGCTTCGGCGAGACGCGCACGGGCGGCCGCGAGCTGCTCTCGGGCGCGGTCACCCCGAACTTCTGGCATGCGCCGACCGCGAACGAGCGGGGCTGGGGCGGCCCGTTCGAAGAGGGCCAGTGGCTGCTCGCCAGCCGTTACGGCCGCGCCAGCGGGTTTCACGAGCCGGCGGACATCTCGGTCGAGCAGGTCGACGGCGGGGTGCGCATCGGCTACCGCTACGAGCTGCCGACGACGCCCGTGACGCACTGCGATCTCAGTTATCTCGTCGACGGCGCGGGCCGGGTGGAGGTCACCCAGCGGATGCACGTGCCCGAGGGTCTGCCGCAGATGCCCGAGTTCGCCACGATGCTGGCGATGCCCGCGGATTACGACCAGGTGCGCTGGTACGGCGAGGGGCCGGAGGAGTGCTACGTCGACCGCCGCGCGGGCGCGCGGCTGGGGGTCTACGACCGGAGCATCCCCGAGATGCTCACGCCGTACATCCGTCCGCAGGAGGCGGGTAATCGCACCGGGGTGCGCTGGGCGGAGGTGACGGATGCCCGTGGCGCGGGCCTCCGCTTCGAAGGCGATCCGACGATGGAGTTCTCGGCGCTGAGCTGGACGCCCGCCGAGATCGAGAGCGCGCTGCATCCCAACGAGCTGCCTCCCATCCACCGCACGATCGTGCGGCCGGCGCTGATGCGCCGCGGTGTCGCCGGCGACGACTCCTGGGGTTCGCGTCCGCTGGAGCGCTACCTCCTGCCGACGGGAGACCTCGAGTTCCGGTTCGCGTTCCGCGGCATCCAGAACCGCTGAGCCCGGCTCAGCCGACCCGCGCCGTCCCCGATCCCGGGGGCGGCGCGGTGCTCGCCCGCACGATCAGCTCGGTGGGCACCGGGTCGGCGGTGGTGCGCTTCTGGTGCTCGATCCGGTCGATGAGCATGCCGACCGCCGCGGTGGCGACACGGTCGAAGTACTGGTGCACCGTGGTCAGCGGCGGCCGGAAGTCGGCGGAGAGCTCCATGTCGTCGAAGCCGACGACGCTGACCGAGCCGGGCACGTCGCGTCCGGCCTCGTGCAGTGCGCGCATGGCTCCCAGCGCCATCGCGTCGTTGGACGCGAAGATCGCCGTCACCGCGGGGTCGGCTGCCAGTCGCTTCCCCGCCGCGTAACCGGATGCCGGGCTCCAGTCACCCGGCATGACCGGGGGCACCACGCGGCCGTGCTCGCGGAGCGTGTCGGCCCAAGCCTGCGCGCGGTCCCTGGCGCCGTGCGAGCGCTCGGGTCCGCGGACGTGCCAGACCGTCTCGTGCCCGAGTGAAAGGAGGTGCTCGGTGGCCAGCCGGGCGCCCTGCGCCTGATCGGTGTCGATCGCGACGTAGGGATGCGAGCGGCCGGCGGTGACGACGACCGTGGGGATCTTGGCGATGCGCTTCAGGTCGGACTTGAGCAGCTCATGCTCTTCGAGCACCACGATGAGCCCGTCGACCGCCTGGTCGGCGATCCGGGTGAGCGCGCCGGTCAGGCCCGCCTGCGCGATGGTCCACAGCGGGGTGAGCGCGAGCGAGTAGCCGGCCTGGGACGCCTCGCTGGCGAACGCCTCCAGCGTTCGGGTGTTGCCGTAGCTGGAGAGCTCGGACATGATCACGCCGAGGGTGCGGAACCTGCCGGTCTTCAGAGCGCGCGCGGCGGAGTTCGGCCGGTAGCCGAGCCGGTCCATGGCCGCGAGCACCTTGTCGCGGGTGACCGGACGCACGATGTCCATGCCGTTGGCGACGCGAGAGACGGTCTGCGCCGAGACCCGGGCCTCACGTGCGACGTCGATGATCGACGGCGCGCGCCACACGCGCGCGTCCTCCGGCTGCTCCACCACTGACCCTCCCGGCGTCCCCCTGAACGATACCAATCCGCGGTCGCGCCCCCGTCCCCGGCCTTCCCTCCGGCCCTCACCCACCCACCGGTGGGGTGGTGGACAGCGGTGGGGTGGGGTGAGGGCGGGCGGCGAGGTGCACATCTGAGCACAGCCACCCCGCAAAGCGAGCGCTTCACTAGCGTGAGAAGGACGGCGACTCGGCCGTGCCTGGACCCGGCAATTGTCAGACATGCCCTAGGTGAGCAGCGCGACCACGACGAAGGCCGCGGCGACCGCGAGCTGCGCGGCGGCTGCGCTGACATCGGTCGGGGGAGTACCGTTCGACATGACCAAAGCCCCCGACCGCGACACTGGCGGAGTTCGAGACGCTGCGATCCGCCGCCTCAGCGGCGGGCCGCCTCGTACAGATCGGCTTTCAGAGCCTCGGCTCGACGGCGATCGGCGAGATCCGTGAACGGATCGCGCGCGGTGCGATCGGCGACGTGCAGCGCTACGGCGCCTCGGCGGCATCCGGTTCTACTACACGCTCGACGTCGTGCAGCAGTGGCACGGCGACGACGCCCCGTTCACGACGCACCACGAGCGCACCCATCTGCTCACCGACCTGCTGCGGGTGCGTCGGGACGGCGGCGAACTGCTCGCGCCGCTCGAGCACACCGGCGCGTTCACCCGCATGCTCGTCGCGGTCGTCGATGCCGACGAGCCGCGCGTGATCGGGGATGCGTGGATCACCCGCCTCGCGGACGGCGCCGAGACGCACCGCGTCGTCAGCGGCGTCGAGTCGGCGCTGCGGGCCGCGGTGCGCTCGGAACGCACCTTCCGTGAACTCGGTGTCGACTGGGCGCAGTGACCCGCACGAGCACGCGTCGACCTCTGAGAAAATAGGCGCATGACCGATCTGCGCAGGCACACGTTCGAACCCGATGGCCGGGCCATCCCCTACGCCACCGAGGGCGAAGGCCCCGCGATCGTGCTGCTGCCCGGCGAGGGCCTCAACACCGTCTACCTCGCGACGCTCGCGCACGTGCTGACGGAGGAGGACTTCCAGGTCGTGCGCATCGGCTCGCGCCGCGCGGCCGAGGGCGTCACGATGCACGACCTCGCGAAGGACGTGCTCGATGTGCTCGATGAACTCGGCGTCGACCACGCCTGGATCGGTGGTCACGCGTTCGGCGGCGCCGTCGCCCGCACATTCGCGCACGACCACCACGACCGCGTCAACGGTGTGCTGATGCTTGGGGCCACGGCATCCGTGCCCGCGTCGGCCGAGGCGCAGGCCGCGCTCGACGTCGTCTTCGGCGACCCGACCGATGCCGAAGCCCTCGCCGTCATCGAGCAGCTCATCGGCACGACGGCAGACGCCGCCCACGCCTGGACGATCATCAAGGCCTCGCGCGACGCCGAGGTCGCCCCCATGCAGCGCGCAGCGCTCGCCGCGACCCCCACCGCCGAGTGGGCGACGATCGCCGAGGGCGTGCCAGTGCTCGTCATCCAGGGTTCCGACGACCGCGTCACCCCGCCCGCCGGCGGCGAAGAGGTGCGCGCCTCGGCACCCGCGCTCGTGAGCGTCACCTCCGTCGACGGCGGCGGCCACTTCTTCGCCGCCACCCACCCCGGCGAAACCTCCGCCATCATCGAGGACTACCTCGACTGGGACTGACCCCGTGCTGATCGCGCCCGCCCTCCCCGCCGTGCCTGCCGTGCACAACTGCGGGGATCGTGGCCGACGCGCCGGTTCGGGGTGGGCGGATGCGGCGGGTCGCGCAGCATCCCCGCAGTTGTGCACGCCCAGAGGGGCGGTGCGAGCATGACGGCGGCGGTGCGGGTGCGGGATCGCATCGTCGCGGGAGTGGATGCCGAGGGCCTCGGCGCGTACGGGGTGCACGTGCTCGTCGGCGACGACGAGGCCGCACACCGATGGCGCAGCGATGACCGGGTCAACCTGTACTCGGTGTCGAAGGGCGTCTGCGCGCTCGCCGCCGGGATGGCGATCGACGAAGGCGTACTCGCGCTCGACACCGCCGCGCTCGAGGTGCTCGACGTACCGCAGCCGGGCGCCGGCACGGAGGGCGTGACGCTCGAGCATCTGCTGACGATGCGCAGCGGCATCGACTTCCAGTGGTTCGCTGACCAACGCGTGCCGTGGAACGATCTCGCGCACGAGATGCTGCGGCATCCCGCCGCCCCCGGCGCCGCGTTCCAGTACACCGACGCGAGCCCCTACGTCGCGATGCGCATGCTGGCCGCCCGCGTCGGCGATGTGCGCGATTGGCTCATGCCGCGGCTGTTCGATCCACTCGGCATCCACAACCCGCAGTGGCACCGGTGCCCGCTCGGGCACATCGCCGCCGGCAGCGGTCTCGAGTTGCGCACAGACGAGCTCGCCCGCATCGGCAGGCTGCTGCGCGATCGCGGCCAGTGGCAAGGTGAACAGCTCGTGAGCACCGAGTGGGTCGAGCGGATGGCGCGCGACAGTTTCGCGACCGGCGCCGACGGTCGCTGGTCCCGCTACGGGTTCGGCGTCTGGCAGGGACCCGGCCGCGCCTGGCGGCTCGACGGCCGCTACGGCCAGTACGTCATCGTCGATGACCCTGCGGATGCCGTCGTCACCATCACGGCGCACGAAGAGCACCGGGACCACCGCCTCGCTGAGCTCGCGGCATCCGCTCTCGCCTCTTGAGCGCGCCTCATTCTCGGTGAGTCCGGGATTCGAGCCCGAGTCGGCCGTTGTGAGCGGTTGACTCACGGGTAAACCTTGGACTCACGGTATGGCACGGCACGGTGGGGCATGGTGGGAGCGCCTCGGCGTCGAGGACGCCGTCGACGAGTTCGATCTCGAGCATGCAGCCATCACACGGCGCGGCCCGGCGCCGGGTGGCCGGAGCGTACGCTGGAGGCATGTTCGGATGGATCGGGGAGGCATCGTGCGCCCCCTGACCGAACAGACCATCCGCGCCTCGTTCCGCAACGCGTCCCGCAAAGAGGCGGCCAGTCTCACCCTGCCGCCCGACTTCGAGACGCTCGACTGGGACCGGCTCGACTACCTCGGCTGGCGCGACCCGAAGCTCGCCCGCCGCTCCTATCTGATGGTGCCTGGGCTCGACGACGACGGCGGCATCACCGGCATTCTGCTGCAGCGCGCCGACGCGAAGCCGAACGCTCGTGCGCAGTGCTCGTGGTGCCGCGACGTGACGCTGCCCAACGACGTCGTCCTCTACGTCGCCAAGCGATCCGGACCGGCCGGACGCAAAGGCGACGCGGTCGGAACCCTGATCTGCGAAGACTTCGAGTGTTCGACGAACGTGCGCCGACTGCCGCCGCTGGCGTACGAGGGGTTCGACCGCGAGGCGGCACGCGACCGCCGCATCGATGACCTGCGCATGCTGACGGCCGCGTTCGCCGCCGAGCTCTGATCGAGCACCCGCACACCCGCACACCCGCACACCCGCACACCCGCACCACGCGCCCACCGCACCCACCGCCGCGAACCAACGGAGGAACCATGGCGATCCCAGACGACGACACCCGTGTCACCTACCCCGACGGCGACACGGCCTCGACCGGCACGGTGCTGCACGTCGAGCCGCTCGACGGCGGACGCGTCGGCGTCATCCTCGACCGCACCGCGTTCCACCCGGTCGACACGGCGTGGCCCGACCAGCCTGCCGACCGGGGGCGGCTGCGGTTCGCTGACACGGTCGCCGAGGTCGTCGATGCGGTCACCGGCGGCATCCACGAGGGCGTGCTGCGTGTCGGCGCCGACCTGCCCGTCCGCATGGCGACCGAGGGGTGGACGTTCGTCGTCGTGCACATCCTCGAAGGTGACGCGCCTGCGGTCGGCGACCGTGTCGATGTCGAAGTGGATGCCGCGCACCGCACCGCGCTGTCGATCGGCCACACGGCGTGCCACCTGGCATCCCTCGCGCTCGACGCGGCCCTCGCCGACGCCTGGACGAAGCCGGTCGGCACCGACGCGTTCGGCAACCCGGGCTTCGATGCCGCCGCCATCCAGACCTCCCGCATCCACCCGCACGGGTCGGTCGACGTCTACCGCATCGGCAAGTCGCTGCGCCGCAAGGGCTTCACGGCGACCGCGCTCGATGACATGGCGGCGGTCGAGGCGCGCGCGAATGCGCTGCTGACGGCGTGGGCGGAGGCCGGCGGGCCGGTGCACATCCGTCGTGACGACGACCGCATCTCGGCCCGACGCACGTGGGTGTGCGAGAGCGCCGCCGGCACCGCCGAAATCCCGTGCGGCGGTACGCACACGACCGACCTGCACCAGCTGCGCGGCATCGCCGTGACGCTCGAAACCGTCGATGTGGTCGGCGGCCGCGAGGTCACGATGACGACGACGGTGCCTGCGGTCTGAATCAGAGGCCGACCGCCGCCATTCCTTCTGCAGGAAGTCCTGCGACGGATGCGGCGGCATCCCGGTCACTGACCTCATGCGTCACAGGTCTTCCTGCACACGGCACGTGGACAGGGGCGCGCGTGGCGGGTGAGGATGGCGGCATGGTGAGCGAGGCCGCGGGGCGCAACTGGGCGGGCAATGTCGGCTACGGCGCGGCGGGGCTCGTGCGGCCGAGGTCGCTCGACGAACTGCGCGAGGTGGTCGCCTCGGCGCGGCGGGTGCGGGCGCTCGGCAGCCGGCACACCTTCACCGACCTCGCCGACACCGACGGGTTGCTCGTGACGCTCGACGCGCTCGCCGATCCTGCCCAGGTGACGGTGCAGGACGGCGTCGCGACCGTGCCCGCCGGCATCCGCCACGGCGAACTCGCCACCGAGCTGCAGCGCCACGGCGTCGCCCTCGCGAACCTCGCGTCGCTGCCGCACATCTCGGTGGCCGGCGCCGTCGCGACCGGCACGCATGGGTCGGGCGACCGCATCGGCACGCTCGCGACCCAGGTGCGGGCCGTCGAGCTGATCACGGCGGGCGGGGGCACGCTGCGCCTGACCCGATCGGATGCCGATTTCGCCGGCGCCGTCGTCGCGCTCGGCGCGCTCGGCATCGTCACGCATCTCGAACTCGACGTCGAACCCGACTACCGGGTCGCGCAGCGCGTCTTCGACCGCGTCCGATGGAGCCGTGCGCTCGCCGACTTCGACACGCTCACGTCAGCCGGCGACAGCGTGAGCCTGTTCACGACCTGGCAGGATGCCGAGACCATCGACCAGGTCTGGGTCAAGACGCGCGAGGGCGGCGAGACGCCCGACCTCGCGGCGTTCGGGGGTGTCGCAGCCGACGGGCCCCGGCATCCGATCCGCGGCGTCGACCCGACACCCGCCACCGACCAGGGCGGCGTGCTCGGGCCGTGGTTCGAGCGGCTGCCGCACTTTCGGCTCGCGTTCACGCCGTCAGCCGGCGCGGAACTGCAGTCCGAGTACCTGCTGCCGCGCGGCGAGGTGCCCGCCGCAGTCGAAGCCCTGCGGGCGCTCGCGCCGCGCATCGCGCCGCTGCTGCTGGTCACCGAGGTGCGCACGATGGCCGGTGACGACCTGTGGCTGTCGGGTGCCCATGGGGCGGCGACGGTCGGCATCCACTTCACCTGGAAGCCCGACGAACCGGCAGTCCGCGCCCTGCTGCCGGCGATCGAGGCAGCGCTGCCCGAGGCCGCCCGGCCGCACTGGGGCAAGGTCTTCGAACTGCCCGGCGACGCGCTCGCCGAACGGTACCCGCGCTGGCACGACTTCGCCGCGCTGCGTCGCCGCCTCGACCCCGACGACGTGTTCGGCAACGCCTTCCTTGACCGCATCGGGCTGTAGCGCCCCGGCCGTAGCGCCCCGGTCCGGCCGACGCTTCGTCACTCGACTGCGCCAGTATTCGGCGACTGCGCCACCGATCGATGGCGCGGATGCCGCGAACTGGCGCAGTCGTGGTGCGCGGCGGCCGGTAGAGCGCCCCGGCCGCGCACCCCGCACAATGGCGGGATGGGATTCTGGAACGCACCCGACGGCAGGCCACTGAGCGGCGAGAACGGGTTTCGGCTCATGCCGACCGACGACCTCGCGACCCTGCCGGCCAGCGGGCGGGTGGATGCCGTCGCCGGCGGACACGGCATCGTGCTGACCTACGCCTGGCAGCACCCCGTCGACGGGTCGCAGACCGGCGCGCTGCTGGTCGGATCACCGGACGAGGACGGCGTGATCACCGCATCGTGGCTGGATTCCTGGCATCAGCAGCCCAGCCCGATGACGCTCGTCGGCACGCCGCTGGCCGATGGCGGGTGTGCGCTCGCGGCGACCTACGCGGGCGACTGGGGCTGGCAGATCGACGTCACGGTCGACGGCGGTGTTCGCCTCGTCATGCGCAACGTGGTGCCGGCATCCGCAATCGGTCCCGACACCCCCGGCGAGGCTGGCGCGTACGACGTCATGGTCATGCGCCTGGTCTGACTTCGACGCGGCACCGGGATGGCGTGCCAGTCGTCGGAACGGTGGGGCAGCAGTGGAGCCGTGTGGCCGCCGAGTCGACACGAGCACCGCGGCTCCGACGACCCGCACCGGATGCGTCACCGGCGCCGTGCACCCGCACGTCATGTTGCGCCCACAGCGTGCGAAACACGTCGCTGCGCGTCGACAGTTCGCGAGGCGGGGTCGAGGAACTGGAAGCGCGCGAAGCTCGGCGTGCGCCCGCCGTCGCGGGCGACGGTGCGGTGGGACTGCTCGGCATCCTCGTCGCCAGACAGCTCGGCGCCGAGCGCGTCATCGCGATGAGCCGCCACGCCGACCGCCAGGCGCTCGGGCGCCGGTTCGGGGCGACCGACGCAATCTCAGCAGCCGGGGGCAGCGTCGGCAGTGGGGCTCAGCCGGCGAGGCGGTCGACGGCGGCTTGGATCGCGACGGCGGCGGCGCCCCGGGCCCAGGCGCGGAAGCCGGTGCGGTCGACGTGCACGTTGACGGGCGCGGCTTCGGCCGCGCGGTCGGCGCGGATCGCGTCGGCGACGACGTCGGCCGCGCGGTCGTACAGGCCCACGCCTTCGCCGGCGAGCACCACGGTGTGCTGCAGCGTGAGGTTCGTCGCGAGCGCGATGAGCCGGCCGAGCGCCGCGGCAGACGCGTCGACGACGGCGCGCGCGGCCGGTTCGCCGAGAGATGCCGCGTCGAGCACCTCGTCGAAGGTCACCGGTCGTTGCAGTGCGGCCGAGACCTGCGCCGCGACCGAGCCGGAGGTGAGCATCGCCTGCGTGCAGCCGCGGTGCCCCTCCGAACACAGCGGGCCGTTCGGCGCGACGGGGATGTGCCCGCCGGTGCCGACGCCCGAGTCGGGGGTGTGCACGACCTGCCCGTCGACGACGAGCGCGTACCCGACGCCGATGCCGACGGTGATGACGGCGAAGCCGGGGATGCCGCGACCCACGCCGAACCACCGCTCCGCCTCGGCGAGGGCGACGAGGTCGTTCTCGAGGGTGACCGGCACGCCGAGCCGCTGCGCGAGCGGTTCGGCGAGGGCGACGTCGTGCCAGTCGAGGAACGGCGCGTCGACGACGACGCCGTCGCGGCTCAGCCCGCCGAGGCTCACGCCGATGCCCCGAAGCTTGCGCACCTCGAACCCGGCCACGAGCTCGACGATCGCCTCGATCACCTCGCCCGGGTCGGTGCTCGACAGCGCTCGCTCCGTCTCGGCGATCGGCTCGGCGCGCACGTCGGTCGCGACGGCGTAGATGCGGTCGCCGGTGAGCTTGACGCCGACGAACCCGCCGACGTCGGGGGCGATGTCGAGCGGGCGTGAGGGGCGGCCGACGGTGCCGTCGGCCGTGTCGCCGAGCTCGATGAGGATGCCGGAATCCAGCAGCGGCTTGGCCAGCCGCGTGAGGCTCGCGGGCGACAGGCTCAGTCGCTTCGTGAGGGCGCTGCGCGACAGCGGACCGTGGATGAGCACGGCGCGCGCCAGTGCGGCTTCGCTCTCGCTGACCATCGGGTGGGTCACCTCGCCTCGCGTTGTTCGTTCCATTGTGGCACGAACCCGCCCGCCGAATCGGGTCGAATCCCGCCAGATCTCCCTCTTGCCATCTCGATTACTTCAGTGCTAAAACTAATGCCATGCTCGAGACCGACAACGAGGTCGACGTCATGTCGACACCTGCCGCCGCATCCCGCATCCTCCATCTCGCCTCGGGAGGCACGAGCGTCGTGCTCGACCTCGACGCGCACCCGACGCCCGCGATCATCCACTGGGGTGCGGCGCTCGGCGACGCCGATGACGCCACGCTGCGGTCCCTCGCCGTCGCCGCGCGCCCGCAGCGCGTCTCGGGGGGACTCGACGAGACCGCACGGCTGACCGCCCTCAGCACTGCCGCATCCGGCTGGCTCGGCACGCCCGCGCTGGAGGGCATGCGCGGCGGGCACGCTGTCAGCATCCTGCCGACCCTCACCGCGGTGCTCGAATCGCCCGAGGGTACGCTGCTCGTGCTCACCGACGCCGAGGCCGGCATCACCGTGCACCTCGAACTCGGCGTCGGCGCATCGGGACTCTTCCGTCAGCGGATGACGGTGCGCAACGACGCCGCCGACACCTTCACCGTGACGACGGCACACCTCGTCGCCCCGCTGCCGTGGGATGCCACCGAAGTGCTCGACACCACCGGCCGGCACCTGCGGGAGCGTTCCGCCCAGCGCCGCGACCTCACCTTCGGCACGCACCTGCGCGAGTCCCGCCGCGGGCGGCCCGGGGCGGATGCCACCGTGCTGCTGGCCGCAGGCCGACCCGGTTTCGGGTTCGAACGGGGCCGGGTGCACGGCATCCACCTCGCCTGGAGCGGCGACCAGCGGGTGCTCGCCGAGCGCGTCACGACCGGTGAGGCCTTCCTCGCCGGCGGCGAACTGCTCGCGGCGGGCGAAGTCGCCCTCGCCCCGGGCGAGGAGTACGTCACGCCCTGGCTGCTCGCCTCGTGGGGCGACGGGCTCGACGAACTCGCCACCCGGTTCCACGACGAGTGGCGGGCGCGCCCGCAGCACCCGACCCGGCCGCGCCCGATCACCGTCAACACGTGGGAGGCCGTCTACTTCGACCACGACCTCGACCGGCTGCTCGCGCTCGCCGACGCGGCGGCCGACGTCGGGGCGGAGCGCTACGTGCTCGACGACGGCTGGTTCCTTCGCCGTCGCGACGACACCGCGGGCCTGGGCGACTGGATCGTCGACCCCGACGTGTGGCCGAACGGTCTGCATCCGCTCGTCGACCGGGTCACCGCGCTCGGCATGGAGTTCGGCCTGTGGGTCGAGCCCGAGATGGTCAACCCCGACAGCGACCTCGCCCGCGCGCACCCCGACTGGATCCTGCGGGGTCGACGCGACCTGCCGCCCGCTGCCCGCCAGCAGCAGGTGCTCGACCTGTCGCGCCCCGATGCCTACGCGCACATCGCCGGGCAGCTGCACGCGCTGCTGGAGGAGTACCCGATCGCCTACCTGAAGTGGGACCACAACCGCGACCTCGTCGACGCCGGCGGGGGAGCGGGCGACGGCTCCCGCATCCACGCGCACACCCTGGCCGTCTACCGGCTGCTCGACGAACTCAAGGCCACCCACCCTGGGCTCGAGATCGAGAGCTGCGCGTCAGGCGGCGCCCGCGTCGACCTCGGCATCCTTGACCGCACCGACCGCATCTGGACCAGCGACTGCCTCGACCCGGTGGAGCGGCTCGAGAACCAGCGCTACACCGCGCTGGTCGTGCCGCCCGAGCTGATGGGCATGCACCTGACCACGCCCGAGGTGCACTCGACCGGGCGCACCGTCTCGCTCGGCATGAGCGGCGCCGTCGCCCTGTTCGGTCACTTCGGCATCGAGTGGGACCTCACGACCCTGACGGATGCCGAGCGCCACGCCGTCGGCGGCTGGGTCGAGCTCGCCCGCCGGGTGCGCCCGCTCGTGGCCACCGGGCGCCTCGTGAACGCCGACGTCGCCGACCCGGGGCTCGACGTCCGCGGGGTGGTCGCGAACACCCGCGATCACGCATTCTTCACGATCGCGCAGACCGCGTCGCTTATCGCCTCGCCCGCTGGCCGCATCACGCTGCCGGGTCTCGACCCCGCCACCCGCTACCGCGTCACGGTGGCCACGCCCGGCTGCGTCGTGCAGGCACCGGCGCAGTCGCCGCTCGCCTGGGCACACCACGACACCGTGCTCACCGGCCGGCAGCTCGCCCTCGCAGGCATCCGCCCGCCCGTGCAGCACCCGCAGCAGGCCACCGTCCTCGAACTGCGCGCCGTGCCGCGCGCCGACTGACCCTGAACCACCCGCGCGAGGAGGCGCACCCATGAAACCACGCACCATACGGACCGCCGCGGCGGTCGCCGGGATCGCCGGTGTGGCGATCGCCCTCGGCGGCTGCGCATCGGCCGGATCCGACGGCGTCACGACCCTGAACTTCTTCCAGTTCAAGGGCGAGGCGATCGCCGACTTCGACGAGCTCATCGCCGAGTTCGAGGCCGAGAACCCCGATATCAACGTCGTGCAGAATGCGGCAGCCGACGCCGACACCCTCATCCGCACCCTGCTCGTGAAGGACCGGATCCCCGACGTCATCACCCTCAACGCGAGCGGCAACTTCGGCCGACTCGCGCAGGCGGGCGTGTTCTACGACTTCTCCAATGAGCCGGTGCTGCAGACGATCAACCCGGCGGTGCAAGAGATCCTCGCCGACCTCGGCACCTATGGGGATGAGGTCAACGGGCTCGGCTACGTCAACAACGCGAACGGCATCATCTACAACCGCGACATCTTCGAAGCGCAGGGGCTCGAGGTGCCGCAGACGTGGGACGAGCTGATCGCCGTGTGCGATGCGCTGCAGGATGCCGGGATCTCCCCGTTCTACGGCACCCTCGCCGACGCGTGGACCGCCATCCCGTCATGGAACGCGCTCGGCGCCTACCCCGCGCAGGACGGGTTCTTCGACAAGCTCCGCGCACAGGGCGAGGACGTCGGCCCCGACTCCGAGGTGTCGTTCCAGAAGGACTTCGTCGAGGTGATGGAACGGCAGTACCAGCTCTACGAGTACATGCAGGACGGCTACCGCGGCCGCACCTACGACGACGGCAACGCCGCGTTCGCGAACGGCGAGTCGGCCATGCTGCTGCAGGGCATCTGGGCCACCAACCCCATCAAGCAGGTGAACCCCGACATCAATCTCGGCATCTTCCCGTACCCGACCGACGACCCCGACGAGTCGATGCTCGTCTCCGGTGTCGACGTGGTCTTCACGCTCGGCAAGAACGGCGCGAAGCACGACGCCGCAATGCGGTTCATCGAGTTCGCGTTCCAGCCCGAGGTGCAGGAGCGCTTCGCCGCCTCGCAGAACATGGTGCCGTCAGTCGAGGGTGCAGAGCTCGGCGATGACCCGGCGCTGCAGTCGGTCGCCCCGTATTTCGACGCCGGCCGCATCACCGGGTTCATCGACCACCAGGTGCCTGGCAGCATCCCGCTGCAGCCGATCGACCAGCAGTTCCTCTTCACCGGCGACGTGGATGCCGCGTTGAAGTCCCTCGACAGCGAGTGGAGCAAGGTCGCCGCTCGCACCATCCCCGTGACGGGAGACGACCAATGACGCTCACCCAGGCCGTGCGCTCCACCACCGGCACCGCCGCGAAGCGGGCGCCGCGCACGAAGACACGCACCGCAAAGGCGCTTCCCGCCTACTACTGGATGGTGTGG
Organism: Microbacterium sp. bgisy189; assembly: GCF_057707225.1. Taxonomy (NCBI): domain Bacteria; kingdom Bacillati; phylum Actinomycetota; class Actinomycetes; order Micrococcales; family Microbacteriaceae; genus Microbacterium; species Microbacterium sp. bgisy189. Next base: position 19,425 of record NZ_JBYIPT010000011.1, read on the forward strand.
CCGGCGGTCATCGCGTTCGCCGCGTTCCACACCCTGCCGGTGATCGTGGGCATCTTCTTCAGCTTCACGAACTACGCCGGGTACGGCGCGTGGAACTTCGTCGGTGTCTCGAACTACATCAACCTGTTCCGAGACGACCGGGTGCTGCAGGCGTACGGGTTCTCGTTCCTGTTCGCGATCGTGGCGACGATCCTCACCAATGCGATCTCGCTGTCGATCGCGATGGGGCTGAACGCCAAGATCAAGGCCCGCAACTTCTGGCGCGGCGTCTACTTCGTGCCGTACGTGCTCGCGATCCTCGTCATCGGCTACGTGTTCCAGTTCATCTTCTCGAACTCGCTGCCGAAGATCCTCGCCGGCATCCCGCTGTTCCGCGACAACATCCTCACCAACGACACGTGGGCGTGGACGGCGATCGTCGCGCTCGCGGTCTGGCAGGGCTGCGCGTTCGCGATCATCATCTACCTGTCGGGGCTGCAGACCATCCCGGCAGAGCTCTACGAGGCCGCGTCGCTCGACGGCGCGTCGGCGTGGCGGCAGTTCCGGTCGATCACCTTCCCGCTCATCGGCGCGTTCTTCACGATCAACGTCGTGCTGAGCCTGAAAGGCTACCTGCAGGTGTTCGACCCGATCGTCGCCCTCACCAACGGCGGACCCGGCACGGCGACGGAGTCCGTCACGCTGCTCATCTTCCGCGGCGGGTTCTCGGGCGGCGAGTTCGCCTACCAGACGGCCAACGCGGTGGTGTTCTTCATCGTCATCACGGTCGTCTCCCTCTTCCAATTCCGGGTCCTTCAGCGCAGAGAGGCCGACTTCTGATGTCCACCGCAACCACCACCTCGCTCGAAGCCGTTGACACGGCTGCAGTCGCTCGGCCGCGCCGCCGCAAGGAGGCCTCGCGCGACGACGACACCCGCCGCACCAACTGGTGGGCGACCGCCCTGATCGCGGTGTGCTCGCTCACGGTGCTCATCCCGCTGTACCTGGCCGTCGTCGTCGCCCTGAAGACGCCCGATCAGCTCGCTGAGGGCACCGGGTTCGAACTGCCGACATCCATTCGCTGGGAGAACTTCGCGGATGCCTGGGAGCGCACCGCCTTCCCGCAGGCCCTCGCCAACACGGCGCTGATCACGGTCGGCTCGGTCGTGTTCACGCTGCTGACCAGTTCGCTCGTCGCCTACGCGCTGGCGCGCAACCTGCACCGCCCGTTCTTCAAGGGCGTGTTCTTCTACCTGCTGGCGGCGATGTTCATCCCGTTCCCGATCATCATGCTGCCGCTGGTGAAGCAGACCGCGATCCTGGGGCTCGACAACCAGGCCGGCATGATCCTGCTGTACACGATCTACGGGCTGAGCCTGAACATCTTCATCTACACCGCCTACATCCGTTCGATCCCGATCGAGCTCGAAGAGGCGGCGCGGGTGGACGGCGCATCCACGTGGCGCGTGTTCTGGCAGGTCATCTTTCCGCTGCTCATGCCCATGAACGCGACCGTCGGCATCCTCACCTGCGTGTGGGCGTGGAACGACTTCATCATGCCGCTGGTCGTGCTCACCGACCCCGGTGCGCGAACCATCCCGCTTGCGCAGTACGTGTTCCAGGGGCAGTTCAACACCGACTACACCGTCGCGTTCGCGTCGTACCTGATGGCGATGGCACCCCTGCTGCTGGTCTACATCTTCTCGCAGCGCTGGGTCATCTCCGGCGTCACCCGCGGCTCGATCAAGTAGGCCGCCGCTGTTCACCTGACTGCGCCGGTTTGCGACGTCTGCGCCACCGATCGATGGCGCGGATGCCGCGAATTGGCGCAGTCGTGGTGTGCGGACACGGGGCATACTGGCCGAAGGACCCCGGGGGAGGACGCATGAGCAGCACCGCCGCGACGACGACAGATCGGCCCTGGGCGTGGGAGGCGGATGCGGCGCTGGCCGCCGTCGGGTCGGATGCCGGTGGCCTCACCGCCGCCGAAGCCGCATCGCGGCTGCAGCGACACGGCCGCAACGTGTTGCCGGCGCCGAAGCCCACCCCGTGGTGGCGCCGGCTGCTCGCCCAGTACGACGACGTGCTCACCTACATCCTCGTCGCGGCCGCCGTGCTCAAGGCGATCTCCGGCGACTGGATCGAGTTCACCGTCATCGCCGTCGTGATCGTCGCGACGGGGCTCCTTGGTTTCATCCAGGAGGGGCGGGCGACGTCTGCCCTCGCGAGTCTGACGCGGATGCAGTCGCTCGACGCCCAGGTGCTGCGCGGCGGCGCGTGGGGTGTCATCGACGCCGCCGACCTCGTTACGGGCGACATCGTGCGGGTGCGCAGCGGGTCGAAGGTGCCCGCCGACCTGCGGCTGCTGACCGCGACCAACCTGCGAGTCGACGAGGCGGCGCTGACCGGTGAGAGCGAACCGGTATCCAAAACCCCCGCCGCCAATCTGCCGGATGCCGCGATCGGCGACCGGTCGGCCATCCTGCACTCCGGCACGATCGTCGCGACCGGCGAGGGTCAGGGGGTCGTCGTCGCGACCGGCGCCGACACCGCGATCGGCGCGATCTCGACGCTCGTCGCCGAGCAGGAACAGCTCGAGACGCCGCTGGCACGCCAGTTGGCACGCCTGGGCAAGCAGATCTCGATCCTCATCGGCATCCTCGCCGTCGCGATGCTGCTGATCGGTCGTCTCGTGCACGACGCCGAACGCGACGAGCTGATCTCGGCGGCAATCGGGTTCGCGGTCGCCGCCGTGCCCGAGGGGCTGCCGGCGCTGGTGACCATCACGCTCGCGCTCGGCGTGCAGCAGATGGCCAAGCGCCGTGCCATCACCCGCAAGATGGATGCCGTCGAGACCCTCGGCGCGATGAACGTCATCTGCTCCGACAAGACCGGCACCCTCACCCAGAATGAGATGACCGCCCGCACCGTGGTCACCGCGACCGGCACGTACGCCGTCGAGGGGCAAGGGTACGACCCGCACGGCCGCATCGTCGCCGGCGACGGTGAGACCGCCGATCCCGCCCGGCATCCCGACCTCGCCGCCCTGGTCACCTCGGCCGCCGTGTGCAACGACGCGAAGGTCGAGCAGACCGACGAGGGGTGGCGGGTCGTCGGGCAGCCCACCGAGGGTGCGCTCGACGTGCTGGCGAGCAAGTCAGGGGTCGACGTCACCGGCATCCGTCGTCTCGGGCACCTGCCGTTCGAGTCGTCGGTGAAGTTCTCGGCGACCGTCGATGTCGGCACGACGGGGCCGCGGATGCTGCACGTGAGCGGTGCGCCCGACCGCCTGCTCGACCGGTCGACGAGCCAGCTCACCGGCGGTGCGCGCGTCGACCTCGACCGTGCCGCGTGGGAGCGGCACATCGACGAGCTGTCGGCCAAGGGCCTCCGGCTCCTCGCCGAAGCCCAGCGGCCCGCCGGCGACCTGACCGACGAGATCGACGTCGACGATGTGACCGAGCTCACGTTCCTGGGGCTCGTCGGCATCGTCGACCCGCCGCGTCCAGAAGTGCGCGACGCGATCACCGAGGCCCACGGCGCCGGCGTGCGCGTGAAGATGATCACCGGTGACCACCGCGGCACTGCGACCGCGATCGCCCGCGAACTGGGGATCGTCGCGCCAGACGGCAACGTGCCCGCACTCACCGGTGCCGACATCGAGCGGATGAGCCAGGACCAGCTCGCCGACGTGGTCCGCGACGTCGACGTCTACGCGCGCACCTCGCCCGAGCACAAGCTGCGGATCGTGCGGGCCCTGCAGTCTCACCGGCAGGTCGTCGGTATGACCGGCGACGGGGTGAACGACGCACCGTCGATCACCCGCGCCGACGTCGGCATCGCGATGGGCATCAAGGGCACCGAGGCCACCAAGGAGGCCGCAGACGTCGTGCTCGCCGACGACAACTTCGCGACCATCGTGCGCGCCGTCGAAGAGGGCCGGCGCATCTACGACAACATCCGCAAGTCGGTCGTGTTCCTGCTGCCGACCAACGGTGCGCAGTCGCTCGTCATCCTGGTCGCGGTGCTGCTCGGGATCGCGCTGCCACTGTCGCCGGTGCAGATCCTGTGGATCAACCTCGTCTGCGCCGTCACGCTGACCGTCGCGCTCGCCGGCGAACCCGCCGAACCCGGCATCATGACGAGGCCACCGCGATCGGCGAAGGAACAGGTGCTCAACGGGCGGATGCTGGTGCTCGTGCTGGTCGTCTCGGTGCTGATCGGCGGCGCCGCGGTGTGGATCTTCGAGGCCGAACAGCGGCTCACCGGTTCGTACGCGCAGGCGCAGACGAGCGCCGTGTTGATGCTCGCGCTCGGGCAGCTCGCGTTCCTGTTCAACTGCCGCAGGCTCAACTCGTCGTCGCTCACCTGGCGCGTGCTCACCGGCAACAACACGGTGTGGATCTCGTGCGCGGCGATGCTCGCGCTGCAGGTCGTGTTCACCTACGCGCCGTTCATGAACCAGTGGTTCGATTCGGCCCCGATCAGCCTGCGCCAGTGGGGTACGACCGCCGCGCTCGCCGTCGCGGTGTTCCTCGTCGTCGAGGCCGTCAAGGCCGCGCTGCGCGCGACCGAGCGTCGACGCTGATCAGGCGGCGACGACGACGAGGCCGAACAGGCCGAACGCGAGCACGGCGATCGCCATGGCCGTCACAGCTCCCGCACCGCCGCGCGGCAGCCTGCCCTCGTCAACGAGCGTGCGACGGATGCCGGTGAATCGACGTCGTGCGAGCACCCACATCACGAACGCGGCGATGATGCCGACGCAGCCGGGGATCACCCAGAGTGCGTTCTCGAGCACGGCGGGCAGCAGCCGCAGCGCGACGAGCGAGCCGACGGCGATCGTGAGCGCGGTGCGCCGCCACGCCAGTTCGGTGCGTTCGGGTTGCAGGCCGGAGTCGAACCGTTCGGTGTTCGCGTCGGTGTCGGTGCTCACGGCAGGCTCACGCGAAGACGATGCTGAGCACCACGAGCACGCCTGCCACTGCCACCGCGACACCGACGGCTGGCCCGAGCAGCGAGCTGGGCAGCGGTCGGCCCACGCGCATCGCACGTTCGGTCTGCGCCCAGTTCACCCACCCGAGCACCGGGGTGAGGACGCCCGCGGCGATCAGCAGCAGCGAGGCCGCCAACCGCAGCCCCGGGTGGAGGTCGAGGCCGAGCAGCTCGAGCGCAATGCCGCTCGCGATGAGGGCGAGCGCTGTGCGCAGCCACGCCAAAAAGGTGCGCTCGTTCGCGAGCGAGAAGCGCGGGTCGGGTTCATCGCCGTGCCGATACACGAATCCCGGAAACCGCTGCATGGCGCGAGTCTACGCTGGAGCCATGACTCGTCCCGCTGACGCGACCTGGCTGCGGCCCCTCGGATCGACCGGCATCACCGTGTCGGCACTCACCCTCGGGGGCGGGCCGCTCGGCAGCATGCCGGCACTGTTCGGCGACACGGTGCCGACCGAGCGTGCGATCGATCTCGTGCACCGCGCGTTCGAGAGCCCGGTGCGAACGATCGACACGTCGAACGGCTACTCCGACGGTGAGAGCGAACGGCGCATCGGCGCGGCGATAGCCGCGGCCGGGGGGCTGCCCGACGGGGTGAACATCATCACGAAGGTCGATCCGCGGGACGGGGACTTCTCCGGTGACCGGGTGCGCGAATCCGTCCGCGAGAGCAAGGAACGGCTCGGACTCGACCACCTGCCGCTCGTGCACCTGCACGACCCCGAGAACTTCGCGTTCGAGCAGATCTCGGCCCCCGGCGGCGCCGTCGACACGCTCGTCGAGTTGCGCGAGGCGGGCGAGATCGGGGCGATCGGGCTCGCCGGCGGACCGATCCCCGAGATGCGCCGGTACCTCGCGCTCGAGGTCTTCGACGCGGTGCTCGTGCACAACCGGTGGACCCTCGTCGACCGCAGCGCCGGGCCGTTGCGCGCCGACGCCGAAGCCCTCGGCATCCCGTTGATCAACGCGGCAGTGCACGGCAGTGGCATCCTCGCCGATCCGACGATCGACCGGTACGCGTACCGCCCCGCGAATGAGGGCGTGCGCCGCGCGGTCGACGCGATGGTCGAGGTCTGCGCGGCGTTCGACACGACGCTCGCCGTCGCGGCGCTGCAGTTCTCGCTGCGCGACCCCGGCATCGCGACGTCGATCGTCGGCATGAGCAGTCCGGAGCGACTGGATCAGACGCTCCGCGCGGCCGAACAGTCCCTGCCCGACGAGCTGTTCACCGAGCTTGAACGGCACGTGCCCGAGCCGCAGTGGTGGCTCGAACCGACCTCGTGAAGGCGCGATGACCATGGAGGACGGCGTCGACGAGCTGCGCGCACTCCGCGCCCGCGCCTACGGACCCGACGGTGACATCGAAACGGATGCCGAGGCCCTGGCACGGCTGCATCCCCTTGAATCGGAGCGTCGACGTGCCGCGGCGCCGGTCGAGCCGGAGACCCCGGACGCACCGGTCGAGCCGATCATCGAGGCGGTGCCCGCGTCGATCGCCGACCAGCCGTCCGACGCTGTGCCGGAGGCCGCGGCATCCGATGCTGCGAACGTCGACCCCGCCCTGGCGCCGCGGCAACGTCTGCGGCGGCGGACCATCTGGCTGTGGGTCGCGTCGCTCGTCGTCGTCGCGATCATCACGGCGATGGTGACGACCGCGATCACCGCGATCCGCCCGATCTCGGCCGCGACCGGAGCCGTGCAGGTGGCGTCGCTCGACCCCGACCCGACGGTCGAGTTGCCCGATGAGTCATGGTTCCCGAGGCAATCGACGTTCTACTCGTACGAGGGGTACACGATCGCGCACCCGCTGCCGAACACCTGGGGTGAAGGCGATTGCATCATGGTGTTCCGGCTCGACAGTTTCGACGGGGCGGGCGGCTATACGGGGCCGATGCACTATGGGTGCGGCGCCGGCGTCTTCTTCCCGGCGGCGAGATTCGCGATCGACGAGAACGCGCCGGATCAGATACGCGAGACGTACGCCGACGGCACCGCGATCAGCTTCGAACTCGACGGCGAACTGCTCGGCGTCTTCATCGACGAGTCGATGGTGGAGCCGGCCGAGGTCGAGTGATCTCGGCGGTCCCGTTCATCCGCGCCGAACTGCTCGCTGGTCGGGGTTGCGCGCGCACTTCGGCGCGAACGAGTCGGCCACCGGCATCCGCCGAGACCGCTCAAGGGGCGCATCGGGCGCTCTCAGGGCGGTGTGCAACCCTAGAAGGATGGACGACAATACGCGCCTCCGCGATGCGGAGCTTGAACTGCTCGACTCCACCACCCGCCAGGACGGCGACCGCGTCCGGGCACTCCTGCACCCCGAGTTCGTCGAGATCGGCCGCTCGGGGCGGCGTTGGAACCGCGACGAGATCGTAGAGGTGATGGCGTTCGAGCCCGAGCGCGTCACCCCCGAGACCGGTGATTGGGAGTTCGTCGCGCTCAGCGCAGACGTGACCCTCGTCACCTACGTCGTGCACACCTTCGAAGGCGACAGCCGCCACAGCAGCGTGTGGGACACCAGCACCGGCGAGCCCGTGCTGCGCTTCCACCAGGGCACGGTCGTGCCCGCCGCCGTTCCGGTCTGATCCCGCGACACCCGCCGAGAAACCACCTCTCCTCGAGACACCACCCGTGCAGGGACGTCTCGCGGCAGAGGTGGTTTCTCGTTCAGGCCACCGCTCTCGAGATCTCGGATGCCGCAGCTTGCAGTGCGGGAACGGCCCGCGCGACGAGGTCGTCGGTCATGCGCTGCAGCGGACCTGAGACCGAGACGGCGAAGACGCCGCCGTCGGGGAGTGGGATCGGAACGGCGACACAGCGGACGCCGAGTTCCTGCTCCTGCTCGTCCATCGCGTAGCCGCGGGCACGGATGCCGGCGAGTTCGGCGCCCATCGTGGCCCGATCGACGATCGTGTGGGCCGTGCGGGCGGGCAGCCCCGACCCGTCGATGATCGCGGTGACGGCCGCGGCATCCAATGCCGACAGCATCGCCTTGCCGACGCCGGTGCAGTGCAGGTCGACCCGGCGCCCGACCTCGGTGAACAGCCGCATCGCGTGACGTGAGGGCACCTGCGCGACGTATTCGGCCTGCGCGCCGACGAGCATCGCGAGGTTCGCGCTTTCGCCGAGGTCATCGACGAGCTTGGCGAGCGTGGGCCGGACGACGGCGCCGACGACCGGCGCTGCGGCGCTGCCGAGGCGCACCAGGCGTGACCCGAGCCCGTAGCGGCGGTCCTCGAGTCGTCGCACGACGCCGAGGGTCGTGAGCGTTGCCATGAGTCGATGCGTCGTGGATTCGGGCAGGCCGGCGCGGGACGCGATCTGGGTGAGCCCCGCCGAGCCACCGGCGTCGGCGATCGCATCGAGCACCGCGAATGTGCGGGCGACGGATTGGACGGCGCCTTCGGCTGCCATGAATGCCTCGATTCGTGTGCGGCTGCGATCGGGGCTATGATCGCGGTACTTCCACAATGTAGCGGAAAACTTCCGTAATGCGGAATATGCGAGCGAAGGAGTTCACGACATGACCGAACGCATCCAGACGGCGGGCCTCGCCGTCGACGCCGACCTGCACCGCTTCGTCGCCGACGAGATCCTCGCCCCCGCCGGGCTCGACGCCGACACCTTCTGGGGTTCGCTCGCAGCGCTCGTCGCCGACCTGGGACCGCGCGGTCGTGCGCTGCTCGCCGTCCGCGACCGCATGCAGGTGCAGCTCGACGAGTGGTACCGCGAGCAGCCCGGGCAGCCCGCCGACCTCGAGGCGCACAAGGCGTTCCTGCGCGACATCGGGTACCTCGCGCCCGTGCCCGAGGCCTTCCAGATCACGACGACCGGCGTCGATACCGAGATCGCCGAGCAGTCCGGTCCACAGCTCGTCGTCCCGGTCACCAACGCCCGCTTCGCGCTCAACGCCGCGAACGCGCGATGGGGCTCGCTGTACGACGCCGTCTACGGCTCCGACATCGTGCCCGACGAAGGCGAGACCGCCAAGGCCGGCGCCTACAACCCCGCGCGCGGCGCGGCCGTCGTCGCCCTCGGCCGCGAACTGCTCGACCTCGCCGCCCCGCTGAGCGCCGGGTCCCACGCCGACGCGACCGGCTACTCGATCGCCGACGGCGCACTGTCGGTCACCTTCGCCGACGGCTCGACCGCGACCCTCGCAGACCCCGACACGTTCGTCGGGTACACCGGAGCGCCCGATGCCCCGGCATCCGTTCTGCTGCGGCACCACGGGTTGCACATCGACATCCAGTTCGACGGCACGAGCCCGGTCGCCGCGCTGGATGCCGCGGGCATCAGCGACCTCGTGCTGGAGTCCGCCGTGACGACGATCATGGACTTCGAAGACTCCGTCGCCGCCGTCGACGCCGAAGACAAGATCCAGGCCTACCGCGTGTGGCGCGGTCTGCTCGACGGCGGCCTCAGCGAGACGTTCGAGAAGAACGGCCGCGCCTTCACCCGTGCGATGAACCCCGACCGGGTCTACACGGCACCCGACGGTTCGGAGCTCACCCTGCACGGCCGGTCGCTCATGTTCGTGCGGCACGTCGGCATCCACATGTACACCGACGCCGTGCTCGACGCCGACGGGGCCGAGATCCCCGAAGGCTTCCTCGACGCGATGGTCGCGACAGCCGCGGCGATCCCGAGCCTGCAGGGTCGCGGCACCCGCGCCAACTCGCGCACCGGGTCGATCTACGTCGTCAAGCCCAAGCAGCACGGGCCCGACGAGGTCGCGTTCACGGTTGAACTGTTCGGCCGCGTCGAGACGGCCCTCGGGCTGCCGGCGGGCACGATGAAGATCGGCATCATGGACGAGGAGCGACGCACCTCACTCAACCTCGACGCGGCGATCGCCGCGGCATCCGACCGGGTCGTGTTCATCAACACCGGGTTCCTCGACCGCACCGGTGACGAGATCCACACGTCGCTGCGCGCCGGCGCCATCCGCCGCAAGGGCGAGCTGAAGGGGCAGCCCAACATGCTCGCCTACGAAGACCAGAATGTGGATGCCGGCCTGGCCCACGGTTTCGTCGGCACGGCGCAGATCGGCAAGGGCATGTGGGCCATGCCCGACCTCATGAAGGCGATGTACGAGACGAAGGCGGGGCACCCGCGCGCAGGCGCGACGACCGCGTGGGTGCCGTCGCCGACGGCCGCGACGATCCACGCCCTGCACTACCACCAGGTCGACGTCGCAGCCGTGCAGGACGAACTGCGCTCCCGTCCCCGCGCCGACATCGACCGGATCCTGCAGGTGCCGCTCGACCCGACCGCGTCGTGGAGTGCCGAAGAGCGCGCCGCCGAGCTCGACGACAACGTGCAGTCGATCCTCGGCTACGTCGTGCGGTGGGTCGACCAGGGTGTCGGCTGCTCGAAGGTTCCCGATCTGTCGGGTGTCGGCCTCATGGAAGACCGCGCGACGCTGCGGATCTCGAGCCAGCTGCTCGCGAACTGGCTGGCGCACGAGATCATCACCGAGGAGCAGGTCGAAGACGCGCTGCACCGCATCGCCCCGATCGTCGACGGGCAGAACGCGAGCGATGCCGCGTACCGCCCGCTGATCGACGGCGGGGTCGAGTCGCTCGCGTTCCAGGCCGCCCGTGAACTCATCCTCGACGGCGCCGCCCAGCCCAACGGCTACACCGAGTTCATCCTGCACCGCCACCGTCGCGCGCAGAAGGCCGCCGACCGCGCCCTCATCGCCGCCGGCTGACCGGGACGCGTTTCGTCTCGCTGCGCTCGCTCAACGTCCGGTGCACCGTTCCGGTCGTTGAGCGAGGCGCACAGTGCCGAGACGAAACGTGCACGGGCGTACGCTGGACGCGATGACACACAACGTCCGCATCGAGTACTGCACGCAGTGCAACTGGCTGATGCGCGCTGGTTGGGTCGCGCAAGAGCTGCTGAACACGTTTCCGACCGAACTTGCGGGCGGCGGCGTGACCCTCGTGCCGGGTACGGGCGGTGTCTTCCGCATCCACGCCGACGACGAGCAGGTCTGGTCGCGCGCCGACGACGACGGATTCCCCGACATCGTCGACCTGAAGCGTCGGGTGCGAGACCGCATCGCCCCCGACCGGCGACTCGGCCATGCAGATCGCGCCGCCGAACAGGCCGCGCCAGATGCGGGGGAGCAGGCATGACCACGGCTTTTCCGGCACTCACCGAGATGCCCGATCCGCAGTTCATCATGTCTGCAGAAGGGCATCGGCTCGCGACGTACACGTGGGGTGATGAAGACGCACCCGTCGTCGTCACGGTGCACGGGTTCGCGTCGAGCTGCCGCGATAACTGGGTCAGCACCGGCTGGGTGCGTGATCTGACCCGGGCGGGATTCCGGGTACTCGCGCTCGACCAGCGCGGCCACGGCGCCAGCGACAAGCCCCACGACCCCCGTGACTACGCGCTGCGCACGCTCGCGGGTGACGTCGAAGCGGTCATGGACACGTACCTCGTCGACACGGCGTTCTACGTCGGGTACTCGCTCGGCGCCCGCGTCGGCTGGGAGGTCGCGCTCGATCTGCCGGGCCGTGTCGAACGGGTCGTGCTCGGCGGGGTTCCCGACGGCGTGCCACTCGGCCGCCTCGACCTCGCGCAGGCGCGCGCCTACGTCGAAGACGGCATCCCGGTCACCGACCGCGTGACCCAGAACTACATCGCGCTGACCGAACGCGTCGGCGGCAACGACCTGCGCGCGCTCCTCGCGATTGCCGAGGGGATGCGGGCCTCGGGCAACGCCGATCCCGATCCCGCGGTGCGGGCGCCGCAGCAGCCGATCCTGTTCGCCACAGGTTCGCAGGACGCCATCATCGAGGGTTCACGCGCGCTGGCCGCCGCCTGCCCGCAGGGCGAGTTCGTCGAGATTCCCGACCGCCATCACTTCAACGCGCCCGGCTCGCGCGTCTTCCGCGAAGCCGCCCTCGCCTTCCTCACCGCCTGAGCCCGCCCCGCTGCGCGCGCCGCGTCGCCGCGCGCCATGTCACAGATTCGGATCGTGCACGCAGATTCGGATGCCAGGGCCTGCGGCATCCGAATCTGGTGACGATCTCCGAATCTGCGACCGCCCCACCGCCCCTGCGACCGCCCCACCGGCCTGCAGCATCAGGCCGGAACGGCCCGCAGCGTCAAGCTGTGACGACGATCTTGCCGCGCGTGTGGCCCTGCTCGAGCGAGCGGTATGCGGCGACGGCGTCGTCGAGCGGGTAGGTCGCGGCGACTTCGACGCGCAGGTCGCCGGCGGCGACGAGGCGACCGAGCTCGGCGAGCTGTGCGGCATCGGGGCGAACCCACATGGACTGCCCACCGAACTCGGTGGCCGCGCGTCCGTCGGCGATCGAGATCACCGACCCGCCGTCGCGCAGCACGGTGGGTGTGCTGTCGAGCGATGCGCCGCCGGCGAAGTCGAGCACGACGTCGACGCCCTCGGGAGCGAGCTCGCGGACGCGTTCGGCGAGGCCGTCACCGTACGTGACGGGTTCGGCACCCAGCGAGCGCAGGTAGTCGTGGTTGCGTTCGGATGCCGTGCCGATCACACGCGCGCCGCGCAGCTTCGCGAGCTGCACGCCGAACGAGCCGACACCGCCGGCGGCACCGTGCACCAGCACGACGTCGCCGTCGCCGAGGCCCGACCGGTCGACGGCCTGCAGCGCGGTGAGCCCGGCGAGGGGGACGGCGGCCGCGGTCGTCGCGTCGACGCCGTCGGGGATGTGCGCGGCGGTGCGCACCGGCACCGCCATCTTCTCGGCGACCGATCCGCCGCGGACGACATCGGCGCGTGCGTAGGCGAAGACGCGGTCGCCGACGGCGAATTCCGGGGTGTCGAGGCCGACCTTCTCGACGACGCCGGCGACGTCCCACCCGGGAGTCGCGGGCAGGTGCGTGTCGATCAGCCCCTGCAGGTATCCCTCGCGGATCTTGTAGTCGACGGGGTTGAGGCCGGCCGCCTCGACGCGCACGACGATCGTGTCGGGGCCGACGTGCGGGTCGTCGACGTCGGTGAGGGTGAAGCGGTCCGAACCGCCGAACGCTGCATAGGTGAGTGCCTTCATGCCCGGTGCCAACCGCAGACCCACCGGGTCCATTCCCGCACATCGGCGGGTCGCGGACCGTCCCGAGACCGCCACCTCGTGTTCACCCGCGAGTCACCGGGCGGACAAGCCCTCGGGGGAGCATCGGGGCGTGCCGAGCCCTCGAGTGACCGTCGTCCTTCCCGCGAAGGATGCTGCGCCGTTCCTCGACACGACCCTCACGACCCTCGCCCGCCAGTTCGACGACCTGCGCGATGTGAAGCTCGTCGCGATCGACGATGGCTCGCGTGACGGCACGGGCGAGGCGATGCGCCGGCACGCCGCGCACTTGCCGCACGCCGAGGTGATCGTGAACCCGCAGCCGGTGGGACTCGCCAGCGCCCGCAACCAGGGTCTGGCTCGCGTCGACACCGACCTGTACTGCTTTCTCGACGGTGACGACTGGATGGCGCCGCTGCGCCTCCAGACCCTCGCCGACGCGATGGAGCACCTCGGCTGCGACTTCGTGCGTACCGATCACATCACCGTGACCGAGACCCGGCGGCAGCTCGTGCGGGCGCCGTATCCGTGGCGCAACATCGCCTGTCCGCCGCGCGACGGCATCCTTCCGTCGACCGAGGTGACGATGGTCGACTACCCGTATGCCTGGGCGGGCATGATGCACCGCAGGCTCATCGACGATGGCGTGGCCGAGTTTCCTGAGGGGCTGTTCACGGCCGAGGACCGGCCGTGGATCTGGAACCTGCACCTGTCGACGTCGTCGTTCGCTGTCGTCGACGCGCCGGCTCTGCTGTACCGCCGCGGAGTCAGCACGTCGCTCACGCAGGTGCACGACCGGCGGCAGCTCGACTTCGTGCCCGCATTCGCGCAGGCGCTCGAGATCGTGACCGCCGACCGGGATGCCGATCGCTTCCTGCCCAAGCTCGTCACCACGATTCTCGCGGTGTCGGCCCACCACCTGAACCGTTCGATGTCGATGCCCTGGGACGTGCGCCGCGACCTGCGCCGCGGCGTGCGCGATCTGCTGCGCCCGGTGCCGCGGGCGACGCTCGAACTGTGCCTCGACGGCACGTCGCAGCGCCGCCGGCGGCTGCTCGCGCCGTATGTACGCCGGGCGGCATAGACATGGTGCAGCTGTTCGCCGTCGCGACCGCCTACGGGGCGATGACCGCCGCCGCCGCGATCGACTCAGGCATCGTCCCGGACGGGGAGCGGGTGCTGCTGGCCGCAAATGCGACGAGGGTGCCCGAGACCGCAGACGACTACATCGACCTGCCGCAGTTGCGCGCCGTGCACGACCGGTTCGACCGGGTCGAGCGGCTCAACGACCTCGTCGCGCCGATCCTGCCGACGCAGTGGCAGCCGCGGGTCGAAGACATGCCGATGCTCGAGCGGCTGCTGCGCCGGGCGTGGGGCCTGGGTGACGGGCCGGTCGAGCTGTACCTGCAGAACCTGCAGGTGCCACCGGCGCGCACGCTCGCCGCGATCTTCGTCGGGTCGTCGATCACGGTCATCGGTGACGGGCTGATGACCTACTCGCCGATCCGTGCACGCCTCCCGCGCGACATCGCGGGGCGCGTGACCGAGGTCGCCTACGCCGACGTCGTGCCGGGTGTGACGCCCGCGCTGTTCACCGAGGTCGAGGCGACGCGCGTTCCCGTGGCGGCAGACGCCTTCCGCGGTGTGCTCGACGAGGTGTCGGCCGATGTCGACGATCCACAGCTCGAGACGCTCGACGACGGCACCCCCACGGCGCTCGTGCTCGGACAGTACCTGGCAGACCTCGGCATCCTCACCGCCGAGGAGGAGGCCGATCAGCAACGCGAGATGATCGACATCGCGGCACGCTCGGGCGCCGAGCGCATCGTGTTCAAACCGCACCCGGCGGCGCTGCCGTCGTCGCTGGATGCGGTGCGCCGTCACGCGGCGGAGACGGGTCGAACGTTCGTCGTCCACTCGGGTCCGGCGCCGGCCGAGGCGGTGGCGGCACGCCTTCGCGCCCGAGCGGTCGTGGCGGGATTCTCGTCGGCGCTGCCGACGGTGCATGCCCTCTACGGCACGCCCGTCGCGTCGGTCGGCAACGCGATGCTGCTGCACCGGCTGAACCCGTTCGAGAACAGCAACCGGGTACCGGTGACCCTGGTCGACGCGCTCACCCGACCCGATTCGCCGTACACGCAGCCCGATGCGCTGCAGCAACTCGTCGACACCGTCGCGTACTGCATGCAGCCGAAGATCATGCGGCACCTCCGCCCCGCCGCCGAGCGGTTCTTGGCGGCGGCGCCCGCGAGCGAGCGTGAGCGCTACTTCACCGTCGTGCGGCTTACGCAGCTCGGCCTGCCCGGCGGCGCTGGGCGCTCGGGCCTCGTCGGCAGCTACTCGCACTGGGAGCAGAGTCAACTGGCGGCCGCCGGCATCCGCCGCCGGATCGACCGCGCGTGGAAGGTGTTGAAGGGCGCATGAGCGTCGTTGCGATCATCCCGGCGCGCGGGGGCTCGAAGGGGGTGCCGCGGAAGAACGTGCGGCGCGTCGGCGGGGTGCCGCTCATCGCGCGAGCGGTGCATGCGGCGCGCGCCGCGGCGCTCATCGATCTCGTCGCGGTCAGCACGGACGATGCCGAGATCGCCGCGGTCGCACGCGCCGCCGGGGCCGTGATCGTCGACCGGCCCGCCGACCTGTCGGGCGACACGGCCGGGTCCGAGAGCGCCGTGCTGCACGCGCTCGACGCACTCGAGGCCGCCGGCGAGCACATCGAGACGATCGTCTTCGTGCAGGCCACATCGCCGTTCATCGACCCGACCGACCTCGACGAGGCCGTACGGATGCTGCGTGTCGACGGCTACGACAGCGTGTTCGCCGCGTTCGAGACCTACGGCTTCCTGTGGCGGCGCACCGTCGACGGGCACGCCGCCGCGATCAACCACGACGCGACCCATCGGCCGCGGCGCCAGGACCGCGATCCGCATTACCTCGAGACGGGCGCGTTCTACGCGTTCGACGCCGCCGGGTTCCGCCGAGCACGGCACCGCTTCTTCGGGCGCACTGGCATCGTCGTGGTGCCCGAGCGCACCGCGATCGAGATCGACGACGCCGATCAGCTCGCGGTGGCCTCGGCGATCGCGCCGCTCGTCTCACCGGCAGAGGCGATCGGCGTGGATGCCGTGGTCACCGACTTCGACGGGGTGCACACCGACGACTCAGCCATCATCGACGCCGACGGCGGCGAGTCGGTGCGGGTGAGTCGGTCGGACGGCATGGGAGTCGCGCTGCTGCGAAGCGCCGGCATCCCCCTGCTGATCCTCTCGACCGAGGTGCACTCCATCGTCCGCGCGCGGGCCGAGAAGCTGCGGGTGCCCGTGCTGCACGGCATCGACGACAAGGCCGCCGCGCTGCGCGCGTGGGCCGCCGAACACGGCGTCGACCTCGCTCGGACCGCCTACCTCGGCAACGACGTCAACGACCTGCCGGCGATGGAACTGGTCGGCTGGCCGGTCGCCGTCGCCGACGCACGCCCCGAGGTGCGCGCCGCCGCCCGCGTCGTGCTCGACCGCCCCGGCGGCGCCGGCGCCGTGCGCGAACTCGCCGACCGCGTCCTCGCCGCACGCCGCTGACCCTGCACGACGCCGAGTGGCCTCACGGCCGCCCCCTCGGGTTCACCTTCGTGTGCGGCCGCGTTCACACACGCGGCGTACCAATGAAACACGACCTTCGAGAGGAGTCGACATGACCGTCAACATCGGATCGCGCACCATCGGTGCAGGACACCCCACCTATGTGATCGCCGAGATCGGCCTCAACCACAACGGTGACGTCGAGATCGCCAAGCATCTGATCGATGTCGCGGCCCGCGCCGGTGCGGATGCCGTGAAGTTCCAGAAGCGCACCCCCGAGATCGCCACGCCGCCGCACATGCGCGACACGATCCGCGAGACGCCGTGGGGCACCATGACCTACCTCGAGTACCGTCACCGCGTCGAGTTCGGGCGCGACGAGTACGTCGAGATCGGCGACTACGCGACCATGGCGGGGCTCGACTGGTTCGCGTCGCCGTGGGATGTGCCGAGCGTGCAGTTCCTCGAAGACCTCAACGTCGTCGCCCACAAGGTGGCATCGGCTTCGCTGACCGACACCGAGATGCTCACCGCGCTGCGCGAGACGGGCAAGCCGATCATCCTGTCGACCGGCATGTCGACGCTCGAGCAGATCGACCGCGCGGTCGATCTGCTCGGCACCGACAACCTCGTCATCCTGCACGCGACCTCGACGTACCCGATGGAGCCGAACGAGGCGAACCTGCGCGTCATCCCCACGCTGCAGGCCCGATTCCCCTCGGTGCCCGTCGGGTACTCCGGACACGAGCGAGGCCTGCAGATCTCGCTGGCCGCGGTCACCCTCGGCGCGGTCGCGGTGGAGCGTCACATCACGCTCGACCGCACCATGTGGGGTTCGGACCACTCCGCGTCGCTCGAGCCGTCGGGCCTGGAACACCTCGTGCGCGACATCCGCGTCATCGAGGAGGCCCTGGGCGACGGCGTCAAGAAGGTCTTCCCCGGCGAGCTCGCCCCCATGGCGAAGCTCCGCCGCGTGCCGGCATGAGCATCACCGGCGGTCAGCTGCGGGTCGTGGCGATCGCCGATGCCGACTCGTATGTGAAGTGGGCGGGGGCGCTGCTCGATGCCGTCCCCGACATCCGCCGTCAGATGGTGCTCGTGCGCACGCCGTTGACGGTCAGCACCGATCAGGAGCAGTCGGCGCTCGCCGGCACCCGGTTCACGAGCGATGACGTCGCCCGCGTCGACTACACGGCCCTCGCCGGCTGGCTCAGCCACGCGCGCCCCGATGTCGTCGTGATCGCCGGGCGCGGACCGTTCGTGCGGGTCGTGCTGCGCCAGATCGATCGCATCCATCCGCGGCCGGTCGTCGTCACCGGGATGCCGGGCATCTCGATCCCCGCTCAGCGCGGCGCACTGACCTACCGCCGCGAATCCGACCTGTTCGTCATCCACTCGCGCCGTGAGGCGCGCGCGTTCGACGACCTCGCTGGGCGTCTCGGCGTCGATGTGCCGGTCGGGTTGGCGACGCTGCCGTTCGCGCAGCCGGTGACCCCGCACCGCACCGGCACCGACCTCGTGTTCGCCGCACAGGCACTCATCCCCACGACGACCGGTGAGCGGCGCGAGCTCGCCGACATCCTGCGCGCGGCCGCCGAGGCGTCGCCATCGCGGCGGGTCGTTGTGAAGCTGCGGGCGCGTCCCGGCGAGCAGGAGACGCACTTCGAGCGCGACTCGTTCCCCGACCTGCTGCGCGACCGCCCCCGCAACCTCGTCTTCTCGCACCAGCCGATGAGTGCCGCCCTCGGCCGCGCCGAGGGGCTCGTGACGGTGAGTTCGACCGCGGCGATCGAAGCGATCGCGTGCGGGGTGCCGGTGATCGCGCTCGACACCTTCGGGGTCAGCAAAGCGAACCTCAACACGGTCTTCCACGGCAGCGGGCTGTTCGGCGACGCCGACGATGTCATCGCGCGCCGGTTCCGGCATCCGTCGCTCGCATGGATGGACGAGAACTACTTTCACGATCCTGCCGAGTCGACGTGGTGGTCGCAGGTCGAGGATCTCGTCAGCCGTCGCCGCCGCGGCGAACTGCCCGAGCGCCTGCAGCCTCGCCGGCGGGGTGGGGCGTTGCGCGAGGCGTGGGACCGCAAGAGCGTGCTCGGCTACGAAGACCGCACCCTCGCCGGCAGCGTCGCGTACGCGATCGGCGTGCCGGTGCGCGAGGCACTGCTCACGGCCCGCAAGGTCCGCGGCAACCGCGGCCGGGAGTCGTGGTCAGACCCGACGACCGACATCACCATCACCCCCGCACTGCGCCAGGACCCCATGCTGCGCCGCCGCCCCGTGCGCACCTGACGCCGGGCGTTGTCCCACTTTCGGCAGAGCATGTCGCACTTTCGGACGCTCTGAAGCCCCAGAAGCAACCGAAAGTGGGACACGTCTCGCCCGCGGCTGGCATCATCGGGAACGTGACGGTCGACCGCGAGACGCTGGCGATGCTGCGGCGCGCCCGCGACCGCGTGGACCGCGAGTACGCGCAAACGCTGGATGTCGAGGCGATCGCCCCCAAGAGCCCATGGACCAGGACTGGGGCACGCGCGACTGCGCGTTCCGCGATCCGGCGGGCAACACCATCCGACTGCAGCAGAAGGGCTGAGGCACATGGCTGAGAAGAAGAACGGCACGTTCAGCGACACCGAGAAGGCGGCGATGCAGCAGCGCGCCGACGAGATCCGCTCCACGAAGGGCCTGAAGGGCGCCGCGAAGACGGCGAAGGAATACGAGGCGTGCGTCGCCGCGATCGAAGCCCTGAGCGACGTCGAGAGCGCGATCGCCGCGACCCTGCACCGCATCGTCGCCGAAGAGGCGCCCGAGCTCGCCGCGAAGACGTTCTACGGCTTTCCGGCGTACGCGAAGGACGGCAAGGTCGTCGTGTTCTACCAGCCGGCGTCGAAGTTCGACACCCGGTACGGCACGATCAGCTTCGACGACCCGGCGAACCTCGACGACGGCGTGATGTGGCCGGTGTCGTACGCCGTGCTCGAGATGAACCCCGAAGTCGAGAAGCGGGTGCGCGCCCTCGTGAAGAAGGCCGTGAGCTGACGTGCCGCGCGTCGTCGTCGCAGGTCCCGCCGCCTGGAACCATCTGATCGTCCTCGACCGCCTGCCCGAGCCGACCCCGCACATGCAGTTCGCCGAGGCGAGCGTGCACACCGTCGGCGGCACCTCGGCCGGCAAGGCGCTGCATCTGCACGCGCTCGGGGTCGACAGTCGGTTGCACGCGCTGCTCGGTGATGACGCGGACGGGCGGCGCGTCGCGGCGGCCCTGCGCGGTGCCGGGGTCGACTTGGTCGCGCACACGGCGGGCACCGAACGCCACGTCAATCTCATGACCCGTGCGGGCGGGCGGGTGTCGCTGTACGTGTCGACGCCGGATGCCGCGGGTCCCGACGTGCTCGCCGCGATCGAAGCCGACCTCGCCGGTGCAGACGTAGCGGTGCTCGATCTCAGCGCGGTGGGTGCCGACCTGCTGCCGCGACTGCCGGCATCCGTGCCGCTGTGGACCGACCTGCACGACTACGACGGCGCGGCCGCATTCCACGAACCGTTCCTGCGGCGGGCGGAGGTCGTCTTCATGAACGCCGATCGCACTGACGACCCGTGGGGACTCCTCGCCTCGTGCATCGCGCGCGGTCCGCGTCTCGCGGTGTGCACGCTCGGGGCTGACGGCGCGATCGCGCTGGACCGCGACGGGCGCCGCACAGCGGTCCCCGCGGCCCAGGCCGAAGTGGTCGACACGAACGGTGCCGGCGACGCGTTCTTCGCCGGTGTGCTCGCCGCAGTGCTGGATGCCGGTGGCCTCGCGAACGCCGACCTCACCGCCGCGCTGCGGGCCGGTGCCGCGCAGGCGGTGACCGCGCTGGCAACGGTGCACCTGCATCCCGCCCTGGCCGCGGCGGAGGGGACGACGACCTAGACTGGAGGGGTTCCGCTTCCGCTTGCAGACGAGTTTCGACGTGTCCCACACCGCCCCGCGCGCCTTCGAGGTGCGCCACGTGCAGATCGCGCGTGCGCTGTTCGCGGCGCTCGCCGCCGTGATGATCACGTTCACGGCCGATCATTCGGCGAACGTCGGGCTCGCGGTCTTCAGCGGGTTCGCGATCGCGACCGGTCTCGTGCTGCTGCTGTCGGCGTGGCTCGTCTATCCGGCAGGTCGGCGTGCGCCGAGCGTCGTGCTGGGCGTGCTCATGATGATCGCCGGCATGATCGGCGGACTGCCGCCCCTGCGTACGACGACGATGTTCTTCGTGCTCGTCATCGCGTGGGCGATCGTGACGGGTGTGGCCGAACTGGTGGCCGGCATCGTGCAGCGCCGTCGCGGTGACGCCGACGCTCGCGACGCGATCCTCGTCGGCGCGGTCACGCTGGCGCTCGCGGTGGGCCTGCTGATCGTCAATCCGGCCTACAGCCTGGACTATTTCATCGACGAGGCCGGCGCGTGGTTCACGCTCACCGGCATCACGATCGCCGTCGGACTGTTCGGCGGCTACGCGGCGATCGTCGCGGTGTTCCTCGGCATCGCCGGGTTCTCGCCGCACCGAGAGGCCGGCGATTCTGCGGCATCCGTCACCGAGGCCGCCACCGACCCGGCAGGAGAGCGCGCATGACTGACGAGCACCCCACGCGTCGCGAGCTGATGAAGCCCGTGCAGCTGTTGGGCTTCGCCTTCGGCGCTGCTGCGTTCGCGGGCCTGATCGCGCTCGTCGCGATGGGCTTCTTCCAGAACCTCGACGGCGCGCAGCGTCAGCACGTCGTCATCGTCTCGCTCGTGGTGGCGGGCATCGCGTTCATCGCGACGCTCGTGATCATGGCGCTGCTCATGCTGGCCGTCGATCCCGCGCAGATGAACCGCGGCGTCGACAAGCCCGTGCTGCTGCCCGAAGACCAGCCCGGCGACAGCACCCCCGACGCGGACCCCTCGCGCAGCTGACTGCACGCGGCTGCTGCGCCGCGATCTCACCGAGTCCGTGATTTCAGGTTGAGTCCGGCGTTGTGCCGCCTGGACTCGCGCTCGAATCGCGGACTCACCGCGCCCGCCCCGCGCCCGCCCCGCGCTGCGACGGCTTACAGCTCGTCGACGAGGCGGTCTGCGAGGCCCGCGTAGGTCGCGGGGGTCAACGCCAGCAGACGCTCCTTCGCGGCATCCCCGATGTCGAGGCCGCGCACGAACTCCGCCAGCTCGGGTCCGCCGACGCGGCGGCCGCGGGTGAGGTCCTTCAGCAGCGCGTACGGGTCGGTGATCTGCGACCGGCCGGCGACGATCTCGGCGCGCACGACGGTCTGTATCGCCTCGGCCAGAACCTCCCAGTTCGCGTCGAGGTCGGCCAGCAGCACGTCGCGCGACAGCGAGATCTCGGTGAGACCGCGCGAGAGGTTGTCGAGCGCGAGTAGCGAGTGCCCGAACGCGACGCCGATGTTGCGCTGCGTCGTCGAGTCGGTGAGGTCGCGCTGCATGCGCGAGGTGACGAGGGTGGATGCCAGGGTCGCGAACAGTCCGCCGGCGATCTCGAGGTTCGCCTCGGCGTTCTCGAAGCGGATGGGGTTGATCTTGTGCGGCATCGTCGACGAGCCGGTGGCGCCCGCGACGGGGATCTGCGCGAAGAAGCCCATCGAGATGTAGGTCCACACGTCGGTCGCGAGGTTGTGCAGGATGCCGCCGGCGTGACGGGCACGGTCGTACAGCTCCACCTGCCAGTCGTGAGATTCGATCTGGGTCGTGTAGACGTTGAAGTCGATGCCGAGGCCCTCGATGAACTCGCGGGCGACGGTGGGCCAGTCCACATCAGGGGCGGCGGCGAGGTGCGCCGACCAGGTGCCGGTCGCGCCCGAGAACTTCGCGAGGTATTCGCCGCCGGAGATCTGGTCGGCGACGCGCTGCAGGCGCCAGGCGAAGACGCCCAGCTCCTTGCCCATCGTCGACGGCGTGGCGGGCTGGCCGTGCGTGCGTGAGAGCATCGCGGCATCCCGGTGTTCGACCGCGAGGGCCTTCAGCGCGTCGATGACCGCCTGCAGCTTCGGCAGCCACACCTGCTCGACGGCCCGCTTGACGGTGAGGGCGTACGAGGCGGAGTTGATGTCTTCGCTCGTGCAGGCGAAGTGGGTGAGCTCGGCGACGGCATCCAGTCCCAGCGACGACAGGCGGTCGCGCACCAGGTACTCGATGGCCTTCACGTCGTGGCGGGTGACGGCTTCCTTCTCGGCGAGCCAGTCGATCTCTGCCTGACCGAAGTCGCGGTACAACGCCCGCAGCGATTCCTTGTCGGCATCCGACAGTGGCGCCGCGTCGAACAGCGAGCGGTCGGTGAGGGCGATGATCCACTCGACCTCGACCTCGACGCGGGCCCGGTTGAGCCCCGCCTCCGACAGGTAATCGGCGAGCCCGGTGACCGCTGCGCGGTACCGTCCGTCGAGGGGGCTGAGGGGTTGGGGCGGCAGAGAGGTCACGAGACTCCGATCGGTGATGAACGGGCGCTCAGGACGTCGGACGAATTGCGGGTTCGAGTTGCCGGAAGAGCGCCCGGCTCGCTCGTTCGATCATACCGAGCACGTCGTCGAACATTTTCTCGCCCGCGTAGTACGGGTCGGGCACGTCGAGCCCGTCGTCGCCACCGCTGAACGGCAGCAGCAGCGAGACCTTGTCGGCGTCGGCGGGCGTGCGCGCCCAGGTGTGCAGACTGCGCTCGTGTGAACGGTCGAGTGCGACGATCAGGTCGTTGCGGTCGAAGTCCTCCATCGTGAACTGGCGTGCGCGGTGCTTCGACCCGTCGTACCCGCGACGCTCGAGGGCCGCGACGGTGCGGCTGTCTGCCCGTTCGCCGACGTGCCAGTCACCGGTGCCGGCGCTGGATGAGACCACCCGATCGCCGAGTCCCGCCTGCTCCACGAACCACCGGAACACGACGTCGGCCATGGGCGAGCGGCAGATGTTCCCGGTGCAGACGAAGACCACGCGGAACGGGTCGTAGGCGGGTGGCACGGGTTCCATTGTGGACGAGTCGTCGCCTCCTGCACAGGGTGGGATGCCGTGCACCTTTCCACCGTTCGGGGTGCCGGCGCGATCCCCGCCGTCGACGGCACGCGACGATCGGCACATGACCACGATCGAACAAGCCCGAGCTGTGACCGATGCGAAAGACCTCGTGAGCGCCCAACTCGACGTCGTCGATGCGATGCTGATGGACGGCTGGCAGCTCACAACGTCGACCGAATGGGAATCGACGTCGGCTGCCGCCTATCGCGATTCGGCGGCGACGTGGTGCCGGGAGTGGGCCACGATGCGCGGCGTCATGGCCGTCGAGATCGACAACCTCCGCGCGGCGGCGTGCCGCATGTGGGCGGAGGTGACCTCCCCGTGACGATCGAGATTCGCGGCGGTGGCGTGGTCGCCGTCGACACCGAGAGCCTGCGTGCCGCGTCCGCGCGGTGGCGAACGCTCGCCGACTCAGCCCGCGGCGTGCAGCGCGCCCTCGAGCAGGCGTCGGGCAGCATGCACGCGGCCGGGGCGTACGGCAACGTCGAGTACCTGCGCCGCGTGGTGACCGAGGGCTGCGATCGCGCCGACCGCCACGCCGACGACCTCTCGCACGTCGCACTGCTGTACGAGATCGTCGAGGAGCGGGCGGCCCTCGCCTCGGCGCGCCAGGCCGGCGGCGAAGGACTCATCGCCCAGCACGAGACGCGCCTTGCGAACCTCGAATCCCAAGCGTTTGCGGCGGGACTGGGAGCCTCGATGCTCGAGGCGCAGTGGGGTGCGGGGCGTTATGCCGGTGTCGCGGGGCAGTTCGTGTACACGACCGCGCAACTCGGGGTGCTGGCACCGTGGTTCGGGACGCTATCGTTCGGCGCGCTCGCCGCCGTCCACCTGATGGGGTTGGGGCGCGTCGACGCCGGCGACAGGCTCGAGCCGACCGCGGAACAGGTGCGGGTCGACCGCCTGGAGGAGAAAGGGGGAACCGCGCCCGGCGGTGTCGCATCCCTCGTCGATCGCATGCCCGGCGGCGAGGGCAGCCGCATCCGTGTGGAGATCTACACGATGCCGAACGGCGAACGAGAGGTGCTCGTCTACACCACCGGCACGCAGCAGTGGGGACTGCCGGGGTCGGACCCGTTCGACGTGCAGTCGAACCTCGAGACCTATGGCGGGCAAGAGTCTGGGTCGTACCTCGCCCTCGAGCAGGCACTCGAAGATGCCGGCGTGACGAAGGACGACGGCATCCACCTCATCGGGCACTCGCAGGGTGCGATGGTCAACGCGCGATTCGCAGCGCAGACCGACTATCGCGTCGAGACGGCGGTGTCGATGGGCAACGGGCTCGCCGTCGAACTGCCCGGCCACGTGCTCTCGGTGACCCTGCGGCACACCGACGACATCGTGCCGGCCCTGACAGACGGGGGCTTCGGCCACACCACGGGCGCGACCGGCAGCATCGTCGTCGAGCGCAACGCCGGGCTGGACGACAATGTGATCGGCTCGCACATGCTCGACGAGTACCGCGAGACCGCCGTCGAGCTGGATGCCTCGCGCGACCCGCGGATGGGGGCGGTGCGCGACGTGTTCTCGGGGCTGGCGGGTGCGACCGCGGTGCAGACCATCACGTACTCGGCCCAGCGGGTCGAGCCGAAGGGGGCGGTCGGAGCGCGGGCGGCGGCGGGGTGTGAGCGTCAGCGCTGCTTCTTGGTCTGCGGGCGCAGGATGATGCCGAAGATCCAGTTGATGAGCGAGATCACGAGGGCCGCCACGACGCCGAGCCAGAAGTTGTCGACGCGCAGACCCCAGTCCCAGAAGCCGGTGATCCAGGCCGTCAGCCACAGCAGGAACCCGTTGATGACGAGCGAGATGAGCCCGAGGGTGAGGATGTAGAGCGGGAACGCGACGATCTTGACGACCGTGCCGATGATCGTGTTCACGAGCGCGAACACGACCGCGACGGCGAGCAGGGTCAGGACGAGCTGCAGGGTCTCGCCCGGCGCGAACGCGATGACCCTCACCTGCAGTGCGGAGATGAGGGAGACGACCCAGATCGAGAACGCGTTGACGACGACGCGAATGAGGAATCCCATGGCGGAAGTCTGTCATGCGCTCGCTGGCCACTGCCATGTGCGCCCGCTCCGTAGACTTCGTGTCGTGACCGACTTCCCTGTTCGCATCCGTCCCGAGATCGCCGCGCTGCCGCCCTACCGTCAGGGCAAGCAGGCGGGCACCGACTCGTTCAAGCTCTCGAGCAACGAGAACCCGTTCGCGCCGTTGCCGCGCGTCGTCGAGGCGATGCAGGCGGCCACGGCGGTCAACCGCTATCCGGACGCGTCGGCAGGTCGACTGCGCGCGCGTCTGGCGGAGCGGTTCGGTGTCGATGCGGATGCCGTGCACGTCGGCGCGGGCTCGGTCTCGCTGCTGTATCAGCTGGCGCAGGCGACCTCCGGGCCGGGCGACGAGATCCTCTTCGCGTGGCGCTCGTTCGAGGCGTACCCAGGCCTCGCCGTCGTCGCCGGCGCGACCGCGGTCACGGTGCCCCTCACCGAATCCGGAGAGCACGACCTCGACGCGATGGCCGAGGCGGTCACCGATCGCACCCGCATGATCATCGTCTGCAGCCCGAACAACCCGACCGGCCCGATCGTCACGCAGGCCGCGTTCGACGCGTTCGTTCAGGCCGTGCCGGGCGACGTGCTCGTCGTGCTCGACGAGGCGTACGCCGAGTTCGTCACCGACCTCGAAGCCGTCGACGGTGAGCGTGTGCTCGCGTCGGGGCGCGAGAACGTCGTCGTGCTGCGCACCTTCTCGAAGGCGTACGGCCTGGCGGGACTGCGCATCGGCTACGCCGTCGGCCACCCCCGCATCCTCGACGCCGCGCGCACCACCGGCATCCCCCTGTCGGTGACGGCGCCCGCCGAAGCGGCGGCGCTCGCGAGCCTCGACTCCGAGGCCGAACTGCGGGCGCGTGTGGCCGAACTCGCCGACCGCCGTGACGACCTCGTGCTCGCACTGCGCGACGCGGGCTGGAACGTGCCCGACGCACAGGGCAACTTCGTGTGGCTGCCCGCCGGCGACCGCGCGGTCGAGGTCGCCGAGGCGTTCGACGCCGCGGGGCTCATCGTGCGTCCGTTCGCGGGCGACGGCGTGCGCATTTCGGTCGGCGAACTCGGCGCGATCGAGAAGATCGTCCAGGTCGCGGCATCCGTCGCCCCCTGACCGCGCAGACCGGCGTTCAGGAAGATCGCGCGCGAAGCGCGTCGCCCAACCACCGGTCGTAGGTCGCCCACGGGTCGCGTCCGGTGCGCAGAGACTCGATGTGGTCGACGAGCGGCGCCGCGAGGGTGAACCACTCACCGCCCTCGCGGAGCGCGGCGAACTGCCGGTGCCGCTGCTGCTCGAGATCGCGTCCGCCCTGCTCGAACGCGAGCAGCTCCTCGTGGCGGATCGCAGCGAGTCGGGCTCTCGGCGTCGCCGAGGTGCCGATCTTCACCCGCTGTGCGTACCGCAGGTAATAGACGACCGAGACGCGCGGGGTCGGCAGGTCGGCGTCGGGGGCATCACCCACCCGCCAGCCGCACCGGTCGCAGTGCCACGCGTGATCGCCGTCGCCGACCGGATGCCGCGCACCCTCGACGCCGCCGCACACGCGGCACGCCGACGGCATCGACTCGGGCACACCGGCATCCTGCCCAAGGCCGCCGACATCGCGGCCGACCGGCGCTTGTCGGCCACCGCAGTCGAATCGGGCGATCCGTTGTGGCGCGCATGCAGAAGGTCGCATACGGACCGCGCTAGCGTGAAGGAATGACGTCGGCCGAAGATCCTGCCCTCATCCGCGTCCTCGCCGCAGACGGCACGTTCGCCCCCACGCCCGAAGCCGAGCGGTTCCTGCCGCTCGTCGAGTCGTTGACCGATGCCGACCTCGAGACGTTCTATCGCGACATGGTCATCGTGCGGGCGTTCGACCGGCAGGCGACCAATCTGCAGCGTCAGGGGCAGCTGGCCCTGTGGCCGCCGTCGTTCGGGCAGGAGGCCGCGCAGGTCGGCTCGGTGCGTGCCGCCCGCGCGCAGGACCACATCTTCCCCTCGTACCGCGAGCACGTCGTGTGCACGACCCGCGGGGTCGACCCGATCGACATCATCCGGCTCATGCGCGGCATGACGCACGGCGGATGGGATCCGACCGACCCCAAGAACGGCAACACCCGCATCTATACGCTCGTCCTCGGTGCGCAGACGCTGCACGCGGCCGGCTTCGGCATGGGACTCGTCTTCGACGGCAAGTGCGGCACGGGCGACGCCGAGACCGACCAGGCCGTCATGGTCTACTACGGTGACGGCGCATCCAGTCAGGGCGACGTGCACGAGGCCATGGTCTTCGCGAACAGCTACCAGACTCCGCAGGTGTTCTTCCTACAGAACAACCACTGGGCCATCTCGGTGCCGGTCGCGACGCAGTCGCGTGCGCCGCTGTACCGCCGCGGTGAGGGCTACGGCATGCCGTCGTTCCGCCTCGACGGCAACGACGTGCTCGCCAGCTACGCGGTCTCGAAGGCGTCGCTCGACGAGGCGCGCGGCGGTGCCGGGCCGCGTGCGATCGAGGCCCTCACCTACCGCATGGGTGCGCACACGACGAGCGACGACCCCACCAAGTACCGCACCTCCGACGAGGAGCAGCTGTGGGCCACGCGTGATCCGATCGCCCGCATGCGCGCCTACCTCGAAGGCAAGGGCGCTGCCGCGTCGTTCTTCGACGGGGTGGATGCCGAGGCCGCCGCGTATGCCGACGACGTGCGCGTGCGCACGAACGCGCTCGGCGACGTGTCGGTCGACCTCGCGTTCGACCACGTGTACACCGAGCCGCATCCGCTCGTCGCCGAGCAGAAGCAGTGGCTCGCCGGCTACGAGGCGGCGTTCGAGGAGGAGCAGGCATGAGCCAGGCGATGCCGTTCAGCCGGGCCCTCAACGCGGGTCTGCGCGCCGCGATGGCGGCCGACGACCACGTGCTGCTGATGGGTGAGGACATCGGGCGCCTCGGCGGCGTGTTCCGTGTCACCGAGGGGCTGCAGGCCGAGTTCGGCGACCGCCGCGTGCTCGACACCCCGCTGGCGGAGTCCGGCATCGTCGGCACCGCGATCGGGCTCGCGATGGCCGGGTTCCGGCCGGTGTGCGAGATCCAGTTCGACGGGTTCGTCTTCCCCGCCTTCGACCAGATCACCTCTCAGCTCGCGAAGATCACCAACCGCCACGAGGGCGCCGTGCAGATGCCCATCGTCATCCGTATCCCCTACGGCGGACACATCGGCGCGGTCGAGCACCACCAGGAGAGCCCCGAGGCCTACTTCACCCATACGCCCGGCCTGCGCGTGGTCGCCCCGTCGACCCCGAACGATGCGTACTGGATGATCCAGGATGCGATCCGCTCCGCCGACCCGGTGATCTTCATGGAGCCGAAGGCGAAGTACTGGATGAAGGGCGAGGTCGACGTCGACGAGCGCGCCTTGCCGCTGCACGCGTCGCGCATCGTGCGCCGCGGCACCGACATCACCCTCGTCGGCCACGGCGCGATGGTGACGACCCTGCTGCAGGCCGCGGCGCTCGCCGAGAGCGAGGGCACCTCGTGCGAGGTCGTCGATGTGCGTTCGCTGTCGCCGGTGGACTACGGCCCGATCCTCGACTCGGTGCGCCGCACCGGCCGCATGGTCTATGCGCAGGAGGCGCCGCAGTTCAACTCCCTCGGCTCCGAGATCGCCGCGACCGTCATGGAGAAGGCGTTCTTCGCGCTCGAGTCGCCCGTGCTGCGGGTGTCGGGCTTCGACACCCCCTTCCCTCCCGCGAAGCTGGAGGGCACCTACCTGCCTGACGCAGACCGCATCCTCGAGGCCGTCGACCGCGCCCTCGCCTACTGACAGGAGTCAGGATGAGCACCCAGACCTTCCACCTGCCGGACGTCGGCGAGGGACTGACCGAGGCCGAGATCGTGCAGTGGCGCGTCGCGCCGGGCGATGCCGTCAAGGTCAACGACGTCATCGTCGAGATCGAGACCGCGAAGTCGCTCGTCGAGTTGCCGTCGCCGTTCGACGGCACCGTCGGTGAGCTGCTCGTCGCAGAGGGCACCACCGTAGAGGTCGGCGCTCCGATCATCACGATCGCCGGGGATGCCGCGGCTCCCGACGCGTCGTCGGGTCACTCCGCGCACGGCGAGCAGCACGCCGAGGCCGAGGGGGAGGGTGCCGTGCTCGTCGGCTACGGCACCGGCGGTGCGGTCAAGTCACGCCGCCGCAAGCCCGCAGAACGCCCGGTGAAGGCATCCGTCGGTGTCGTCGCCAAGCCCCCGATCCGCAAGCTCGCCCGTGATCTCGGGGTCGACCTGTCGCAGGTGACGCCGTCCGGTCCCGACGGCGAGGTCACCCGCGACGACGTGGTCGGCCACGCGTCGCAGGCCTCCGTCTTCCGCAACATCGCGACGCCGGAGGTGCCGGTCGAGCGCGAGCAGACGATTCCGGTGCAGCCGGATGCTGCGGTCACCACAGCGCCCCGCCCCACCGGGCCCGCTCCCGCGCTGGACGAGGGCCGCGAGGAGGCCATCCCGGTCAAGGGCGTGCGCAAGGCGACGTCGTCGGCGATGGTGCGCTCGGCGTACACCGCCCCGCACGTGTCGGTGTGGACCGACGTCGACGCGACCCGCACGATGGAGCTCGTCAAGCGCCTGAAGGCCTCGCCCGACTTCGCCGACATCCGCGTCTCGCCGCTGCTGATCATGGCCCGCGCCGTGGTGTGGGCGGTGCGCCGCACCCCGATGGTCGGCGCCGCGTGGATCGACAACGAGGACGGCTCGGCCGAGATCCGGGTGCGCAACTACGTGAACCTCGGCATCGCTGCCGCCACCCCGCGCGGCCTCCTGGTGCCGAACATCAAGGACGCGCAGGATCTCAACATGCGTGGCCTCGCGAAGGCGCTCGAGAAGCTGACGCTGACTGCCCGCGAGGGTAAGACGTCGCCCGCGGATCAGCAGGGCGGCACGATCACGATCACGAACATCGGCGTGTTCGGGATGGATGCCGGCACCCCGATCATCAACCCGGGCGAATCGGGCATCGTCGCGATGGGCACGATCCGGCAGAAGCCGTGGGTCGTCGACGGCGAGGTACGCCCTCGGTTCGTCACGACCGTCTCCGGCTCGTTCGACCACCGCGTCATCGACGGCGACGGCATGAGCCGCTTCATCGCCGACGTCGCCAGCGTGCTGGAAGAGCCCGCCCTGCTGCTGGACTGATCCGGCATCCCCCTCGCCCGTCCGCGACGTCGTGCACGCGACAGCGGGGTGACTCAGTAGAGGCCGAGCTCCCAGCCGGACAGGTGCTGACGCGGCGGGTCGGTGATGATCGGCGGCGCCGGGCGGCTGCGGCGAGTGAAGCGGCTCATCAGCCAGCCGGCGAATCCCTCGCGGCCGGCGCGCAGGCGGATGAACTCGGCTCGCGACGGGCCGCCGGGGACCCTGCGGGGGAGTGATTCCGCTGCGATCACCCACTCCGGCAGCCCGAGCAGCCGCAGCACCGACCGCAGCCGCTCCGACTCGTAGACGCTGTCGGTGTCGAGCTCTTCGCCCAGCAGCTCCGCCAGGGCTTCGGCGGCATCGGGTCGCTCGAGTGCGGATGCCAGCGCCTCCGCACCCTCCTCGCCGACAGGCTCGGTCATGACCTCCTTGTCGGCGTCGGGCTCCTGCGACGGGTCGCTGCTGTAGCGGATCATCTCGTCGCCGGCCTGCCAGGCGACCACGCCGAGTTGGCGGTCGATGCGCACCCGCACGGCCAGGATCGGAGTAAACGACGACGCCAGGTGCGCGCCGACTTCGACGATGCCCCGTCCTGCTGATGCCGTGATGCCCGCGCCCGGGTCGCCGACCGCGACGATCCAGCCGTCCTGGGGTGGCGCGATCCATCCGGAGAATCCGATCGTGCGCAGTGCGTCGCTGACGGACGGGCGGTCATCCGAAGACACGTAGACGGCGCCGTACGAGTATCCATCGGGACCCCCGACTTCCTGCGGCGGCGAGAGAGGTGGCAGCGTCATGCCGCGATCCTGCCATGATCGCTTCAGGCGAGGGCGTCCAGGTGTTAACCTCACGCCGTGAGCACCTCGCGCGTGACCGCCCCCGTCATCGATCCCGCCGACAAGCCGAAGGGCCCGGTGTCGTACTTTCCGAACATCGAGGCGAAGTACGGCGAGCCGATGCAGCACTGGATCGACCTCACCGTCGAGCGGTTCGATGCGGGCGAGACGCATATGGCGATCGTCGGATGGCTGAAGTCCGACCACGGACTCGGCCACGGCCACGCCAACGCGATCGTCGCGTGGGTGAAGGCCCAACTCGGCGCCTGAACCCGAGGCGGTCGGTGGGGTGTTCAGTATTCAGTCCCCGCGAAGCCGCTGGCCGGTCGATGCCGCGGGATTCCGCGTCGACAACGCTGGATCCGTCGCGGCGGAGACTGAATGCTGCGCAGCTGAGGGGTCGTCCGTCAGCCTCGGTCGGAGACGAGGGCGGCGATGAGAGCGGCGTTCTCGGCGATGCGCCGGGTCGCATCCAAACGCAGCCGGTCGTCGATCCAGCCGTCGAACCCCGAACGACGGGCGTCGACCGACGCCCACGTCGGCTCGGGGAAACCGAGGTCGCGGTTGCGGGTCTCGAGCCTGCACCGGTGCGCGTCGGCATCCGCGAGCACGACCTCGACGAACTCGAGTCGCGCGCCCTCGGATGCCGCGAGATCCCGCCATTGTGCTCGCGCGGGTTCGGCATCGTTGACGGCATCGACGATCACGACGTGCCCCAACCTGAGCTGGGCGCGCGCGACGGCCTCGGCGGCGACATACGCCGCGAGTCCAGTGGGCTGATCGTGCGCAATGCCCGCTGTGCGCATCGCCGCTTCGATCGGGTCGACGGCGACGACGGCGCACGACAGCATCCGCGCTGCCGCCTCGGCGATGGTGCTCTTGCCCGACCCGGGGAGTCCCGCCATCACGATGAGCATGCCGTCAGCCTGCCGCCTTCTGCATCACGAGGACAGGAGAACGCGCGAGAACAGGACGATGCGCCCCTGATCGTCCTGTTCCGGTGAGATCTCCTGTCGCCGGAACGCACCGAGACACAGCCCGGCACGCGCAAGATTGAGAACGATTATCAATAGCGACTAGAGTGTGAGCATGCCGCTTCGCCCTCGCATCCTCGCCGTCTCGACCGCCGCCCTCGGGGCGACCCTCCTGCTCGGCGGTTGCGCCATGGCGACGGAGACGGCGGCGGGCGAGGGCGAGCGCGTGCAGGTCGTCGCCTCCACGAACGTCTACGGCGACATCGTCGCGCAGCTCGGTGGGGACCGCGTCGAGGTCACGTCGATCATCACGTCGACCTCGCAGGATCCCCACTCGTACGAGGCATCCGCCCGCGACCAGCTCACGATCTCGCGGGCCGATCTGATCGTCGAGAACGGCGGCGGGTACGACGCGTTCATCGACGCGCTCGTCGAGGCGTCCGGAACGGATGCCGACGTGCTCACCGCCGTCGAGTTCTCGCACGACTACCCCGAGAATGAGGGCCACGACGCCGAGGCGGACGCGGACCACGACCACGCAGATGAAGACGGCCACGATCGGCACAACCACATCGAGGGCTTCAACGAGCACGTCTGGTACGACCCGCACACGATCGCCCATCTCGCCGAAGACATCACGGCGCACCTGACCGAGCTCGACCCCGACGGCGCGGATGCGTACGCTGCGGCGCTCGCCGAGTTCACCGGCGGCATCGAGCAGCTCGAGACCACGATCGCCGATCTTGCCGAGACCTCCGGCGGCGCGCAGGTGTTCGCGACCGAGCCGGTGCCCGCCTACCTCGCCGCTGCCGCCGAGTTCGTCGATGTGACCCCGTCCGCCTTCAGTGAGGCGGTCGAGGAAGGGCAGGACGTGCCGCCCGCGACGATGCTCGAAGCCCTCGACCTGCTGGCGTCGGGCGACGTCGACGTCGTCATCACGAACGCGCAGACGGGCGGCGCCGAGACCGAGGCGGTCACCGATGCGGCAGCGGATGCCGGCATTCCCGTGCTCGCCTTCACCGAACTGCTGCCCGACGGCGAGACGTACACGAGTTGGATGCAGCGCAACGTCGACGAGCTCGCCGGTACGCTGACCCGATGACCGAGCGCGCCCCGCAGCCCGCCGCCCCGCCCCTGCAGATCAGGGGTGCGGCGCTGCGCCGCGACGGCCGCGAGCTGTGGAGCGGGCTGGACCTCGACGTCGAGCCAGGCGAGCTGATCGCGGTGCTCGGCCCGAGCGGTGCCGGTAAGACCACGCTGCTGCGGGCGATCCTCGGGCTCGAATCGCTCAGCGAAGGCGCCATCACGGCGCTCGGCGAACCCGTGCGCGGCCGCGGCAACCGGCGCATCGGCTACCTGCCGCAGGCCCGTCCGCTCCCGCGGGAGACCTCGATGCGCGGCCGCGACCTCGTCTCGCTCGGCGTGAACGGGCACCGCTTCGGGCTGCCGGTGCCGCGCCGCGGCGAACGGCAGCGGGTCGACGACCTCATCGAGGCCGTCGGCGCGACCGACTTCGCAGACCGACCTGTCGGCGTGCTCTCCGGCGGTGAACAGCAGCGGCTGCGCGTCGGGCAGGCGCTCGCCGACGATCCGCGGCTGCTGCTGTGCGACGAACCGCTCACGAGCCTCGACCTCGCCAACCAGCAGGCGGTCGTGCGCCTGATCGACCAGCACCGCAAGAGCGGGGCCGCCGTGCTGCTGGTCACGCACGACATCAACCCGGTGCTCGGCAAGGTCGACCGCATCCTCTACCTCGCCGGCGGACGGTTCACCCTCGGCAAGCCCAAAGACGTGCTCACCTCGCCCGTGCTCACCGACCTGTACGGGGCTCCCGTCTTCGTGCTGCGCGCCGGCGACCGGCTCGTCGTCGTGGGCGCGCCGGATGCCGAGGAATCGCACCACCATCACGACCACGACCACGGGGGTCACGCGTGAACTGGGCCGACGTGCAGGATGCGATGTTCGGCGGCATCCCCTTCTACAGCGAGATCCTCGCGCTCGTGTCGAACTCGCTGTGGGCCGGCGCGATCCTCGGCCTCGTCGGCGGCCTCATCGGCGTGTTCGTGATGCAGCGCGATATGGCGTTCGCGGTGCACGGCATCAGCGAACTCTCCTTCGCCGGCGCCGCCGCGGCGCTGCTGATCGGCGTCGACGTCGTGACGGGGTCGATCTTCGGCTCGCTCGTCGCGGCTGCACTCATCGGCTGGCTCGGCGCGAGGGCCCGCGACCGCAACTCGATCATCGGCGTGCTCATGCCGTTCGGCCTCGGCCTCGGCATCCTGTTCCTCTCGCTCTACGACGGGCGCAGCGCCAACCGGTTCAGCCTGCTGACCGGGCAGATCGTGTCGGTGCAGACGGGCGAGCTCGGCTGGCTCATCGGCATCTCGGCGTTCGTGCTCATCGCGCTCGTGCTCATCTGGCGTCCGCTGCGCTTCGACTCGCTCGACCCGCAGTCCGCCGCCGCGCGCGGTGTGCCGACCGTCGGCGTCTCGCTCGCCTTCATGCTGCTGCTCGGACTCACCGTCGCCGTCGCGGTGCACATCATCGGCGCGCTGCTGGTGATGGCGCTGCTCGTCACACCCGCGGCCGCGGCGATGCGGGTCGCATCGGGACCGGTCGCCGTGCCCGCGCTCGCGGCGGTGTTCGGGCTCGTGTCGGCGGTCGGCGGCATCTTGCTCGCGGTCATGGGCACGCTGCCGGTGAGTCCCTACATCACCACCATTTCGTTCGCGATCTACCTCGTGTGCCGCATCGTCGGTGCCCGCCGCGGCCGCGTCACCCGCGCCCATGCGTGACGAGCCCGCGCACAGGCGCCGCGGTTAGACTCGCGGCATGGCCCAGCGCAACACCTGGCAGCGTGAACGCGTCCGCGAAGCGCTGACCGACGCCCAGGGATTCGTCTCTGCGCAGGACCTGCACGCCGCCCTGCGGGAGGCGAACACCGGCATCGGCCTGGCGACGGTCTACCGCGCGCTGGCGAATCTGGCATCCAGTGGCGAGGCCGATCAGTTGCAGAGTCCCGAGGGCGAGGCGATCTACCGCGCCTGCGAGAGCAGCGGCCACCACCACCACCTCATCTGCCGGTCGTGCGGCACGACGGTCGAGATCCAGGCGACCGATGTCGAGCAGTGGGCGCGCGAGACCGCCGCCGACCACGGCTTCACCCGCGCCGAGCACGTCGTCGACATCTTCGGGCTGTGCGCGGCATGCACCGCCCGCGCCGATCGTGACCCGAGCTGACACCCGCACCGCGGCGGCTGCCCCGCGGAGCGAGCTGACCCGCACCCTCGTCAACCTCGGGGCGGGGGCCGCTGTCGTCGCGGCGCTCATCGTCCTCGCGCTGCTCACCCCCGGCCCGTCGCTGCCGACGCGTGCGCAGGACGGCCTGACCCTCGCAATCAGCGTGCTCATCGAGTCGCTGCCGTTCGTCGTGCTCGGCGTGATCTTGTCGATCGTCGTGCAGGTGTGGCTGCCGCCGGGCGTCATCGAACGATGGATGCCGCGGCGCGCGTGGGCGCGCCGGGCCGTGCTGTCGCTGCTGGGCATGCTCATCCCGGTGTGCGAATGCGGCAATGTGCCGTTCGCCCGCGGCCTCATGATGCGCGGGTTCAGCGTGCCCGAGACGATGACGTTCCTGATCGCGGCGCCCATCGTGAACCCGATCGTCATCATCACGACGCACCAGGCGTTCGGCTTCGACGACGGCATCCTCATCGCCCGCCTCCTCGGCGGGTACGCGATCGCGAATCTCATCGGGTGGCTGTACAGCCGGCATCCCGACCCCGACGCCCTCATCACCGAGCGCTTCCGCGATGCGTGCGCCGTCGCCGAACAGACGGATGCCGGAAAGGCCGCCCGCACGATCACCCAACTGATCGTCGAACTGCGGGCGGTCATGCCGGCACTCGTCATCGGGTCTGCGCTCGCCGGTGGCGTGCAGGTGCTCGTGCCGCGCGAGACGCTGCTGGCGATCGGTTCGAACCCGGCCCTGTCGATCATCGCGATGATCGCCCTCGCGATGGTCGTGTCGATCTGCTCGAACGTCGACGCGTTCTTCGCGCTGTCGTTCGCATCGACCTTCACGCCCGGGTCGATCGTCGCGTTCCTGCTGGTCGGTCCGCTCGTCGACGTGAAGATGCTCGCCCTGCTGCGCACGACGTTCCGCACCCGCACTCTCGCGGGCATCGTCGTCATCGTGCTGCTGGCGGCCGTCGCGATCGGAGGAATGGTGAACCTCGTTGTCTGACACGCACGCGTCGTCCGTCGCCGGTTCGCTCGCCACCCGCCTGCTCGGCGTGGGGCTCGCGGCTGCGCTCGCGGCCACGACGATCGCGCTGGCGCTGACCGGACAGCTCGCGCTGTACATCAACCCCGACGGGGCGTGGTTCGCCGTGTCGATGGCGGTCATCGCGCTCATCGGCGCCGTGGCGTCGTTCCTGCTGCCGCTCGGCGCCGAGGCCGATCACGGGCACGATCACGGGGGAGCGGGGCATGGTTTCGATACGCCGCCGCTGCGCGGCGGCACGCAACCACCCGAATCGCGTCGTGCCGCGCGCGAGAGCAGCCTTGCCGCGCGCTCGCGGTCGCCTCGCGAGCGGAGCGAGACGACACGTGGCGACCACTCTCGGCCCCGCGTGACGCCGGGCGGTGTGCTCGTCGCGATCGGCGGGGTCGTCGCAACGGGCATCGTCGCGACGATCGTGGTCACTCCGCCGGCAGTCCTTTCGACGGAGCTCGCGATGAGTCGTGACCTCGGTGCCGCGCCGCTGTTCCAAGACGCCGACACGGTGCAGCTGGCGGCGACCGGTGACACCGCGTCGTTCGGAGTCGGCGACTGGGTGACCGTGTTCGCCACGGCGACCGATCCTGAGGCGTTCGCCGGCACACGCGTGGCGCTCACCGGATTCGTGACGCCCGCGGATGCCGGATTCCAACTCACCCGCATGGTCGTCACGCACTGCGTCATCGACGCCCAGCCCGCCGTCCTGCCGATCGCGGCGACCGACGTGCCGGCGACGGGGGAGTGGGTCACGGTCACCGGCACGGTGCGCGACGACGGCGGTCGCCTGGTCATCGAGGCGGCCGAGGTCGAGACGATCGACCAGCCGAAGGACCCGTATGAGTACTGACACCCGCCGGAGCCGACAGCGAGCGGCGGCCGCGCCGTCGCGCCGTCGCCCGTTCGGCGGTGCCTTCGCGCTGGTTGCGGGCTTGCTGCTCGCCGTCGGGCTGGGCGGCGCCGCGCTCACGACCGTGCAGGGTCCACGGGTCACCGACGTGCAGGTGAACCCCGCGACGGCGATCGAAGCGTCGGGCAGTCGCGTGATCTTCACGCTCAGTCAGGCCGTCGCCGCCATCGATCCCGAGCAGGTGACCGTGACGCCCGAGACGGCGTTCACCGTCGACACGTCGGGCCGCAGCATCGGCATCCGCTTCGCGCTGCCGCTGTGGGATGCCACCGACTACACGATCCGCATCGACGGGGTCGAGGGCGTCGGCGGTGGCACCGTGAGCACTCTCGAGGAGTCGTTCACGACACCGGCACTGCATTCGTACGTGCTGCTTCGAGGCGGTGAAGACGGCGAGGACCGCATCTTCCGCACCGATTTCGAGGCGACTGCCGCGGTGCCCGTGTTCAGTGATCCGCGCATCGAGGACTACCGCGCTTCGGGGGAGCACCTCGTCGTCAACACGACCGATGACGACGGCCTATCGCATGTGACGGTCGTCGGGCTCGACGGTGAAGACCCCGCTGAACTCACGCTGCCCGGCGAGGGGCGCGTGACGAACCTGCAGGTCGCCGACCGCGGATCGCGCATCGGCTACACGTTCACGGATGCCGATGTCGGCACCGCCGGCGCCCAAGAGAGCATCCTCTACACGGCATCCGCCGACGATCCGGACGCCGACCCGCTCGCCGTCGAGCGCGAGGGCGAGGCGCGCGTCGAAGACTGGCGGTTCGTGCCGGGCACCGACGACGTGCTCATGATGACCTTCGATGGGGCGCTGACCATGGCTGCTCCGGGCGGGGCCGCGCCGGTCGCGCTCGGCACGGCGGTGCACATCCACGGCATCTCGCCGGGGTCGACCCTGGCACTGATCGACACGACGGAGGGGCTCATCGGGCTCGATCTGGCGACGGGCGAGCAGGAGGAGCTGCTGCCCACAGACCCGACGCTGGGATTCGTCTCGACCGTGACGCCGCTGCCCGGCGGGTCGGGTGCGAGTCTGCGGGCGCTCAGCGGGGCCGACGGCAGCACATCGACGTCGGTGGTGGTCGTCGACGACGCGGGAACGCGTGAGGTGTTCGCCGCCGCGGTCGGCGATGCGCTCGTGCACACGTGCGTGTCGCCGAGCGGCCGGTACGCCGCGTTCCTCGTCGCGCCGAACGTGGTTGACAACCCGTACGACGGCTACCTGCTGCCGCTCCCCGAGACGCTGCAGACGCACATCGTCTCGCTCGAGGACGGCGACGACATCGTCGCGCTCACCGGGTTCGACATCTCGTGGTGCGAAACGGCTCCGCCGCTGTGACGGACGTGCCCACGGCACTCGTTCCTGCGACCCGCGCCGCGCTCGCAGGGCTGCCTGTCGACGTCGCACCGCGGCTGCTCGGCGGTGTGCTGCGAACGACGGTCGACGGCGAGACCGTTGCGGTGCGTCTCACCGAGGTCGAGGCCTACCACGGGCAGGGCACCGGCGACCTGCCCGACCCCGGCTCGCACGCGCGCATGGGCCGCACGGCCCGCAACGCGACGATGTGGGGAGAGCCCGGTCATCTCTACGTCTACTTGAGCCACGGCATCCATTCGTGCGTCAACGTCGTGTGCGGTCCCGACGGAACCGCGGGCGGAATCCTGCTGCGCGCGGGCGAGGTGATCGAGGGGACGGATGCCGCAGCGCGGCGCCGCGCGTCGGCCCGTTCGCCGCGGGATTTCGCGCGAGGCCCGGGTCGATTCGGCTCGGCGGTGGGCCTGCGGCATCCCGTCCACGACGGCATCGACGCGGTGACCGGTGCCGAGCAGGCGGGTGCGGTCGCGCGACTGGAGCTGCCACGGCATCCCGTCGAGGCGATCGCCTCGGGCCCCCGCGTCGGGGTCGCGGGCATCGCTGGCACCGAGGCGTTTCCGTGGCGGTTCTGGATCGCGGGCGACCCGACGGTCTCGCCGTTCCGCTGGGGCCGCGGCGCCACCGAGGTCAAGGCGACACGCCCGACCGTGCTAAAGTAGCTCTTTGTCTGCGCGCACTCCAGCACGCAGTTCGCGCTGTCCGCCTGGCGGATGGTGCAGACAAGGGATCTTGGGTGGGGCCGTCCGGCCTCACGGTATCGCCTCATCAGGGGCGTAAGGAGACATCACTATGGCAGCAGTGTGCCAGGTGACTGGAGCAGTTCCCGGCTTCGGTCACAACATCTCGCACTCGCACCGCCGGACGAAGCGCCGCTTCGACCCGAACGTGCAGAAGAAGACCTACTACGTTCCTTCGCTTGGTCGCAAGATCACGCTGAACGTCTCGGCTAAGGGCATCAAGGTCATTGACGCCCGCGGCATCGAGTCGGTCGTGAAGGACCTGATCGCGAAGGGTGTGAAGCTCTAATGGCGAAGAAGGCTCAGGACGTCCGTCCGATCATCAAGCTGCGCTCGACCGCCGGCACGGGGTACACCTACGTGACGCGCAAGAACCGCCGCAACAACCCCGACCGCATCGTGCTGAAGAAGTACGACCCGGTGGTCCGCAAGCACGTCGAATTCCGAGAGGAGCGCTGATCTCATGGCGAAGAAGAGCAAGATCGCGCGCAACAAGCAGCGCGAAGAGGTCGTCGCCCGCTACGCCGAGAAGCGTGCCGAGCTGAAGAAGACCCTGGTCGACCCGAACGCGACCGACGAGGCCCGCGAGGCCGCCCGCGTCGGCCTGCAGAAGCTGCCGCGCAACGCGTCGCCGGTGCGTCTGCGCAACCGCGACGCCATCGACGGTCGCCCCCGCGGCCACCTGTCGAAGTTCGGCATCTCGCGTGTCCGCTTCCGCGACATGGCACACCGTGGCGAGCTGCCCGGCGTGACCAAGTCGAGCTGGTAAGCACCACAGCAGCGAAGGCCCGGTTCCTCTTCGGAGGAGCCGGGCCTTTCGTCTGTCGCGACGCGCATGACGTGTCGAACGCCACAGAAGTCACATCAGTCACAGCTGTCACGCGACACGCCGGGGAGTATGACCAGGAATGCGCGGAAATCCGCGGAATCACGCGGTTCGTGGGTATATTCGGTCGCGGTCGAACGACCAGCCGGGCGGTGTCCGCCGCTCGGTCCGCAGGAACTGAAGGCGGCGTAACCCGCCGTCTGGAGGACAACCCAATGGCTATCACCAAGACCGAGCTCGTTGCCAGCATCGCCAGCGCGACGGGCCAGAGCCAGTCGACCGTCTCGGGCGTGCTCGACTCGCTGTTCGCCACCGTGTCCGAGGCTGTCGCCAAGGGCGAGAAGGTCACGATCCCCGGTTGGATCGCCTTCGAGTCGGTCGACACCGCCGCTCGCACGGGCCGCAACCCGCAGACCGGTGAAGAGATCAAGATCGCTGCCGGCAAGCGCGTCAAGGTGACCGCGGGCTCGAAGCTGAAGGCTGCCGTCAAGTGAGTCGAGCCGGGTCAATGTGCGAAGCGCGTTGACGCGGCTGCGACTCAGGTTGAGTGCCGCGGCGTTGACGCCGCGGTGTATCGAAACCTGAATCTGACGCTGGAAGGGGGATGCCGCGAGGCATCCCCCTTCTGCTGTCTGCGGGCACGCCGACGCGATCTAGGCTGGAACGTGTGAACAGTCGCGCGCTCCGTCTCGTCGGGCCGGTGATTCTCGTCGCGGCCGCGCTGCTGATGCTCATCGTCGGCCTCGCGTACGGTGGCGGTGCCGATCCGCTGCAGTTGAACGACCCGGGTCCGGTGGTGCGCTGGGGGCTGCCGGTCGCGAAGGTCGTCGTCAATCTCTCGGCGGCTGTCATGGTCGGCGCGCTCGTGCTCGCCCTGTTCGGGCTCGAAGCGCGCGAGCGGCCGTTCGACACCGCCCTCGACACCGCATCGGCCGGGGCGGCGGTGTTCACTGTGGCGAGCGGCCTCACCGCCTACTTCACCTTCCTCAACGTGCTGGGTGCGACCCCGAGCGCCGACGCCCAGTTCGGCGCGCAGCTGGGCAACTTCCTGGTCGGCACCGAGCTCGGGCTCGCCTGGCTCATCACGACGCTCGCGGGCGCCGTCATCACGGTGCTCACGTTCGCGTTCCGGGGCTGGACGATGACACTGCTCATCGGCATCGCCGCGGTCGCCGCGCTCGTGCCGATGGCGACGCAGGGGCATTCGGGTGCAGAGGCGAACCACAACATCGCCGTCGCCGCCCTCACGCTGCACATCATCGGCGCGGCCGTCTGGGTGGGCGGGATCGTCCTGCTCGTCATCGTGCGTCCCCAGCTCGACCGCGAGAAGATGCACGCGCTGCTGGAGCGGTACTCGAGCCTCGCCCTGGCGGCTTTCGTGGTCGTCGCGGGCTCCGGCCTCGCGCGCGCCGTGATCGGCGTCGTGGCGTGGGAGCACCTGGCATCGGCATACGGTGCGCTGCTCATGGTCAAGATCGCCGCGCTGCTGCTGATCGGCGTGCTCGGCGCGATCTACCGGCGACGGCTGATCGACGGCATCCGCGTGAAGGGCGGCGCGGGCAGGTTCTGGGGCCTCATCGCGCTCGAACTCGCCTTCATGGGCATCGCGAGCGGTGCCGCCGTCGCCCTCTCGCGCACGCCGCCGCCCGTCGACACGACCCTGGCGACCGATCGGTCGCCCGCCGAGTACCTCACCGGCGCACCGCTGCCGCCCGAACTGACGATCGACCGCTGGTTCACCCAGTGGGACATCGATCTGCTGTGGCTGACGGTCGTCGGCTTCGGGCTCTTCTTCTATTTCGCCGGAGTCTGGCGTCTGCATCGCCGCGGCGATCGCTGGCCGGTCGCTCGCACCGTGATGTGGACGGTGGGCATGCTCGCACTGCTGTGGGTGACCGGTGGGCCGATCAACGCCTACCAGGACTACCTGTTCAGCATGCACATGATCGGCCACATGCTGCTGACCATGGCCATCCCGCTGTGCCTGGTCGTGGGTGCGCCGGTCACGCTCGCTGCCCGTGCAATCCGCAAACGTGAAGACGGCACGCGCGGGGCCAGGGAATGGATCCTGTGGGCGGTGCACACACCGTTCTCGCGGGTCGTCACGCATCCGCTCGTCGCCGCAGCCGTGTTCATCGGGTCGCTGTGGGCGTTCTACTACACCGACCTATTCCGATGGTCGCTCTACGACCACCTCGGGCACGTGTGGATGACGGCGCACTTCCTCATCTCGGGCTACCTGTTCGTGCTCTCGCTCATCGGCATCGACCCGGTGCCGCTGCGGTTGCCGTACGCGTTCCGTCTCGTGACCCTGCTGGCGGTCATGGCGATGCACGCCTTCTTCGGCATCGCGATCATGATGAGCGAGAGCCTGTTCGTCGCCGAATGGTTCGGGTCGATGGGGCGCACCTGGGGACCGACGCCGCTCGAAGACCAGTACATCGGCGGCGGTGTCGCCTGGTCGATCGGTGAGATCCCGACGCTCATCCTCGCGATCACGGTCGCGATCCAGTGGAGCCGGTCCGACGAGCGCATGCAGCGCAGGGCGGATCGCCACGCAGACCGCACCGGCGATGCCGAACTCGAGGAGTACAACGCGCAGTTGGCAGCGCTCGCCGAACGCGACGCGCGCAGGGCGCGCTGACTCAGTCGCTGGGCGAGACCTGGATCGATGCGCTGCCGTCGGGCAGCACCGTGATATCGCCGGTCAAGAAGAACGGCACCTCTTCGACGACCTGCTGGATGCTGCCGTCGTAGAGCGACTGGATGTCGACCGTGATCTCGGCGATCGCCTGCGTGCGGCGGATCTTCCAGTCCGCGCCGTTGGGTGCGAGGGCGACGGTCGGCTGTTTCGCGATCTTCCATGTCGGGGTGCTGACGACGCGGTTCTCGAAGAACGTCCCGAAGGGGCACCCCGTCGGCTGCAGCACCTCCTGGGTCGCGCACTCGGTGAGGAAGGCTTCGACCTTGTCCTGCACGACGCCGATGAACTCGTCGGTCGGCTCGGTCTGCACGTCGACGGGGATCTCGGCCTGCGGTGTGTCCGACAGCACGGCGACGCCGGGGCTCTCGGACAGCGCCGTCTTCACCTGCACCGAGTACAGGCCCGGCGAGAAGACGAGCAGGGGAACGGCTGCCAGCGGATCGGCCTCGACGCCGTCGACCGAGACCTGACGCTTGTCGACCTCGAACCCGTTGACGCTGAACTGCATCGCGCCGCGCACGCTCAGGTCGATGACGGCCAACGGGCTCTGCGCGAAGCGCCACGTGGGAGCGACACCCACCCAGCCTGCGCGTTCGACCTCGAAGGTCGAGGTGCCCTCGTGGGGGCCTGCTTTGTAGCTGACGGTGACCTTCGTGATGCCGTCCGACTCTTCGGCGCGCACCGCCTCGACCTCGGTGAGCGGCGCGAGCGCGTCGCGTCGCAGCAGCGCCTCGCTGGCGGTGGTGGGCAGCTTCGCGTCTTCGAGGTCGACCGAGTCGATCACGACACCCGGCACGGTGAGGGCGTCGGCTGCCCGCCCCTGCGTGAGCAGTTCGAGGTAGCGCAGCACGAACGCGGTCGGGCTGTAGAGGTGCTGATACGCGATCACGCCGGTCGCGCCGATCGCGCCGACGAGCAGCGCGAAGACGACGAGCAGTGCGGTCAGATCGAACCGCAGCCGTCGGCGCTCACGCGCATCACCCACCCCGTGCACGCTTTCAGTCTAGGAAACCTCGCCTGATAGCTAGCATGGATGCGGTGAACACCCCTCCGCTGTCGTCCGAGCAGGAGGAGTTGTTCCGCCTGATCGAAGACACCCGCGAGCACGTGTTCGTGACGGGCCGCGCGGGCACCGGCAAGTCCACCCTGCTGCAGCATCTGGCGTGGAACACCGACAAGCAGATCGCCGTGTGCGCGCCCACCGGAGTCGCCGCGCTCAACGTCGAGGGGCAGACGATCCACTCGCTGTTCCGGCTCCCGATCGGGCTCATCGCAGACAGCGAGCTCGAGCAG
The DNA here is from genome assembly GCF_057707225.1 of Microbacterium sp. bgisy189. Lineage (NCBI taxonomy): Bacteria > Bacillati > Actinomycetota > Actinomycetes > Micrococcales > Microbacteriaceae > Microbacterium > Microbacterium sp. bgisy189. The sequence continues at coordinate 64,226 of NZ_JBYIPT010000011.1, forward strand.
TCCGATGCGACCCGCAAGATCCTGAATGCGATCGACACGCTCGTCATCGACGAGATCTCGATGGTCAACGCAGATGTGATGGATGCGATCGATCGATCACTCCGGCAGGCCCGCAAGCGCCGCGCTGAACCGTTCGGCGGGGTGCAGATCGTCATGTTCGGTGACCCGTACCAGCTCTCGCCGGTGCCGCCGCGCGGCGATGAGCTGCGCTACATCCAGGACCACTACCGCTCGTTCTGGTTCTTCGATGCGCAGGTGTGGGCGGGGCCGCGGGGGGATGCCGGCGCGATCCGCTCCGACGGGCTGCTCGACCTCGGGCGCGTGGGGGCGCCGCTGCACATCCGTGAGCTGCGCGACATCCACCGGCAGTCCGATCCCGGGTTCAAAGAGATCCTCAATGCGGTGCGGCACGGCATCGTGACCGCCGACATGGCCGGCATCCTCAACTCGACCGGCGCCCGCCCTGTGCCCGAGCCCGTCGACGGGGAACCTCCGATCATCACGCTCGCGACCCGCAATGACATCGTGAACCGCATCAACCAGCGCCACCTCGATGCGCTGACCGGGCCGGTGCAGACGGCCCGTGCCGACATCAGCGGCGACTTCGGTCGCGGCGACGCGTCGTACCCCGCCGAGGCCGAGCTGCAGCTGAAGGTCGGGGCGCAGGTGATGTTCTTGCGCAACGACGTCGGCGGGTTCGGCGGCGACGGACCCCGCTGGGTCAACGGGTCGATCGGCACCGTCACCCGCATCGCGGGCGGCACGGTGCGGGTCGAGCTCGACGGTGAGGAGCACGACGTCGAACCGGCGGTCTGGGAACGGTTCCGCTACGCGTACGACCCGGCATCCCGCAAGCTCACGCGTGAGATCGTCGCGGAGTTCACCCAGTTTCCGCTGCGGTTGGCGTGGGCGATCACGATCCACAAGTCGCAAGGCAAGACGTACGATCGCGCGGTCGTCGACCTCGGCTCGGGGGCGTTCGCCCCCGGGCAGACATATGTCGCGCTGTCGCGGCTCACGTCGCTCGAGGGGCTCTACCTGTCACGGGCGCTGCGGCCGAGTGACATCCTCGTCGACCACGACGTCCGCCGCTTCATGGCCGGTGTGCGCGCCGCGGAACGCGCGGGCGGCGTCGTCGGCTGAGATCAGGCGGCGCGACGGGCCTTGTCGGCGGCGAGGTCGGTGAACAGGTCGGTGTTGAACCGGTAGGCGACGAGCACTTCGTCGATCACGCGCTCGCGCTCGGCGGCATCCCACGGGGCGGCGTCGAGCTGCTCGCGGTACACCTCTTTGAACGCCTTCGGATCGGCGATCTCGTTGAAGATGTAGAAGCCGATGCCGTTGGTCTCGAACCCGAACTGGCGCGCCATGAGGCGCCCGATGAACAGGCCGCCCGACAGGTCGCCGAGATAGCGGGTGTAGTGGTGGGCGACGAACCCGCCCGCCCAGCTCGCGCCGACCTCGCGGATGCGGGCGACGTAGCGCTCGGTCGTCGGCAGCGGCTCGATGCGCTCGCGCCAGTCGTCGCCGATGAGGAACGCCAGGTCGGCTTCGAGTGCGGGGAGGCGGGTGAGCTTCTCGCTGATGAACAGCGCGGCGATCGGGTCGTCCTTCATGCGCTCGGCGGCGACTTCGAGGGCCTCGTAGATGAACCAGTGCTGGGCCACGAGGGCGACGTAGTCGTCGCGGGTGCCGCGCCCCTGCATCAGGTCGGCCATGAAGCCGGCGTGCTCGCTGCCGGAGTGTGCGCCGCTGGAGCGCTCGCGCAGCGCGGTGGAGAACGGGATCGGGTCGGCCATACCTGCAGTGTAGCTGAAACTAAGGCTCACCTTAACTGAAGGTTTCGTCGGAATCAGCTCTGCGGACGCGGCTCCACACCCAGTCGTGCGCAGGCCGCGTCGTACAGCGCCACGATCTCGCGGCGCACCTCGCGTCGCTCACTGATCGGACCGCCCGGCCACGGCACACGGATGACGTCCTCGGCACCGTCGGCGCACATCACGTGCCACTGGCCGGCGTCACCGTCGAAGGTCACCATCTCGGCGCGGATGACGTCGGGGATGGGCGAGAACGCCCGCGCGATGAGCAGGTTGTCGTCGAGGTGATCGGTGTTCATGTGGCCGAGCACGCCGCGCAGGGCATCGTCGTCGAAGACGTGGGTCATGCACGACACCCTACGCACCGCGTCGCTGCAGCGACCGCCCGGGTATGTTTGAGGGGCACGAGTTCCACCCAGGGAGTATGGATGCCGCAGACGCGCACACGGCGGATCGCCGCTTGGACGGCCGCCGCGGCGATGGTGCTCGGCATGGCCGCCTGCACACCCGATGCCAGCCACCGGGTGGAGTTGCCCGCGCAGGTCGAAGGGGCACTGCCCGACGACATGCAGGAGCAGCTGCGCACCGCGACCGAGACCGCGATGGCAGGCACCGGTTCGACCGGTGCTGTCGTGGGAGTCTGGGCGCCCTGGGCCGGATCCTGGGTGACGGGCCTCGGCACCACGACCGCCGACGGTGCCGAAGTGAGCACCGACATGCGCTTCCTCGCAGGGTCGATCACCAAGTCGATGACCTGCGACGTCCTGTACGCCCTTGTCGAAGAGGGCACCGTCGCACTCGGCGATGACGTCACCACCTGGCTGCCGGGCATGCCCACGCTCAAGGGCATCACGCTCGGTCAGCTGTGTGACAGCACGAGCGGGCTCGCGTCGTACGCCGGCAAGCTGCAGACCCGCTGGATCGCGAACCCCGAGCGCGTGTGGAACCCGCGCGAGCTCGCCGCCTACGGCATGGCGAGCGGTCTTTCGTTCGAGCCGGGCAGCGAATACGGCAACAGCGACACGGGCTATGTCGTGCTCGGTCTCGCGCTGGAGAGCGCGAGCAACCGCTCGGCCGCGCAGTTGTTCGAGACGTACATCTTCGAGCCGCTCGGGATGGATGCCAGCTCGCTCCCGTCAACGTCGCCGACCGACGGCCGCCTGAACGGGCTGCGCTCGGGCAACGTCGACGGCGAGCTGTCCTGTGCCGACACGGTAGACCTGACGACCTTCTCGCCGTCCGCGGGCTACACGGCGGGCGGCGTCGTGAGCGACGTGAACGACATCGGCCGGTACGTGCAGGCGCTCGCCCTGGGGCTCCGCAGCTACGATTCGGACGCTCGCTTCGAGGACGCGGTGTCGGCGTCACGCTCCGGCTCGACCTGGTACCAGTCGAAGGGTGGCGCGCTCCTCGCGGGCAGCCTCGCCGGGCAGTTCGGACGCGTGCCCGGTTATCTCACATCTGCCTTCGCTGATCGCGAGACGGGGTTGACGGTCGTCGTCGTCCTCAACAACTCGCGGGCATCCGCTGTGGCCGCGCGCGCACTGTCCTGGCAGCTGGCCGCGATCGCATCAAAGGCGCCGGCCGTCGGTGACCTGAGCGCCCCGTCCGCAGGGTATCCCTGGACCGAGGCCGATATGGCCGAGAGCGTCGCCGACGAGGCCATCTGCGAATGAGCGCACGGGCGTTCTCGGCATCCGCTGCCGCGTTCGTCGTCGTCGGACTCGCGTGCCAAGAGGTCGGTGCTGCGCTCGCTGTGCTGCTGTTCGACGACATGGGGCCGCTCGGCATGGTGATGCTGCGGCTCGTCTTCTCGGCGCTCGTGCTGCTCGCGATCGCCCGCCCGACGTGGCGGGGGCACTCCAGCGCCGACTGGTTCGCGGTGGCGCGCTTCGGCATCGTGCTCGCCGTCATGAACGCGCTGTTCTATCTCGCGCTGGAGCGCTTGCCGCTCGGCGTCGCCGTCACGATCGAAGTGCTCGGGCCGCTCGTGCTGTCGATCGTCGCGGCGCGGCGGGCATCAGCGTGGATCTGGGCGGGCATCGCGTTCGCCGGCGTCGTCGCACTCGGCGGCGGCGGGTGGGACCGGCTCGACCTGCTCGGCGTGCTGTTCGCCCTGGGCGCCGCCGCGAGCTGGGCGTTCTACATCCTCGCCTCGGCGCGCGTCGGGGCGGCGTTCCCAAAGCTCGACGGGCTGGCCTTGGCGATGACGGTCGGGGCGATCGTCTCGTTGCCGTTCGGCATCCCGAACGCGGGCGCATCACTGCTGCGGATCGACCTCGTCGCGATCGGGGCCGCCGTCGCGGTGCTCTCGTCGACGATCCCCTACGCGCTCGAACTCGCCGCGCTGCGCAGGTTGCCGGCATCCGCTTTCGCGATCCTCATGTCGCTGGCACCTGCGACTGCGGCGCTCGCCGGGTTCGTGCTGCTCGGGCAGCACCTGACGTGGCTCGAACTGGTCGGCATCGCGCTCGTGATCGGCGCATCCGTCGGCGCAATCCGTGCCGCCGGACGGCGCGCACGTGAGAGCACGGAACCCGTCGCCTGAGCCGGAGGCCGCCCGCTTCTGAGTCGCTCCATGTTCCGGGTTCCCGGTGACGTCCCCTACACTTCACCGGAGTATCCCCGCGTACGATGTCGTATCCTCCGGGCAACGGCCCGACGTCCAACGGAGTTCCCATGGCGCGAGCGCCCCAGTCATCCCTGCCCACGGTCGGTGATGCGCTGACGCGATCATCGGCGCGCGCTGACAAGCAGCGCACCCGCACGCGCATTCTGCTCGGCATCGTGCTGCTGCTGGCCCTCGCGCTCGTCATCGTCATCGGCGTCGTCGTGATCAAGGGAGGGCTCGGCGGCGGCAACACGGCCGCACCGTCCGGCGGCGGCGATTGCATCGCCACAGAGCTTCGCGTGACAGCCGATCCCGACATCGCCGTCGCGCTCCAAACGATCGTCGAAGACCTCGACAGTGCCGGTGGCGACTGCCCTGACGTGACCGTCCGGTCCGAAGAAAGTGCTGTCACGGCGGCGGTGCTCGGCGAGGGCGGCGACCCGGGATTCGATGTCTGGGTGCCCGACTCGTCGATGTGGCCGGCGCGGGCGACCGGCCTGGCCGAGATCGCCGAGGCGGATGCCGCTGAACTCGTCGTCGGTGACACGGTCGCGACGACGCCCGTCGTGTTCGCCACCACCGAGACGACGGCCGCCGCGGTCGGTGCGGACGGTGCCGGATTCTCGAGCTTCGCCGGCGGCGGTGCGGCTGTCGTGCTGCCCGATCCGACAGCCGTGGCATCGAGTTCTGCTGCGCTCCTCGCCCTGCAGACCGCGTTCTCGGGCGACGCGCGCATGTTCACCGGCATGGTGTTGAGCCTTGCGAACGGGATCGTGCCGACCGCCGACGAGGCGCTTGCGGCCGCGGCTACGGCAGAGACCCCGACGGTTGCCGTCACCACCGAGCAGGCAGTGCTGAACCACGACGCTGACCTCGTCTCGATCTTCCCGTCCGACGTCAAGCCCGCCGTGAGCATGCCGATCGTCACGCTCGGCGACGCGTCGGAGGAGACAACCGCAGCCGTTGAGACCTTCACGGCAGCGATCACCGCGGCATCCGCCACGCTCGCCGATGCCGGCCTGCGCGAGGCCGACGGGACGCCGGGTGCAGACTTCGTCGCCGAGGGCAGCGAAGACGGGGGAGCGGCGGCCCAGACCGCCGACAGCGTCAACCAGGCCGAAGTGTTGCGCACGTGGCAGGTGCTCACGGCGCCGTCGCGCATGCTGTCGCTCAACGACGTGTCGGGATCGATGTTCGAGCCGGTGACCGGCGACATGCGGCGCATCGACCTGTTCGAGCAGGCCGCCGTCCGCGCCGTGAACTCGCTCTCCGCAGACTCGTCGCTGGCCACCTGGGTGTTCTCGACGCGCCGGATCGGCGGCCAGGACTGGCAAGAGATCGCGCCGTTCGGTCCGCTGAGCGACGCCGCACACAAGCAGCGCACGATCGACACCGCCAACGGGCTCGACAAGCTCGTCGGCGGGGGCACCGGACTGTACGACAGCGTGCTCGCCGCCGTGAAGTACATGCGCGAGACGTACGTTCCGGGTCAGGTCAACCTCGTGCTGCTCAACACCGACGGTGTGAACGAGGACGACGACGGCCTCGACCTCGACGGCCTGCTCGCCGAACTCGAGAAGCTGCACGACCCAGCGGCTCCTGTCGCCGTCATCGCGATCGGCTACGGACCCGACACCGACCAGAGCGTGCTCGAGCAGATCGCCGCCGCGACCGACGGCGCCGCCTACCAGGCCCTCGAACCGACCGACATCACAACCGTGCTCGTCGACGCCGTCACGCAGCGCGGCTGCCGCCCCTTCTGCGCCTGACGTCGTTGCGCGCTTTGCGGCACCGGCATCCCCGCGATGTCGGCTTGCTGCCGGTGAGTCCAGGGTTTCAGCACGAGTCGGATGCTGTGGCGTGTTGACTCGCGCAGGAATCCCGGACTCGGTGGAAACACATTGGAGGGGCTGACGGGAATCGAACCCGCGCTGTCTGCTTGGGAAGCAGAAGTTCTGCCATTGAACTACAGCCCCGATGCCTTGAAACTACTGGGATCTCTCGATCTCGTCAAGGCTAGGTGTACACATTGGTGTTCACATGTGCCTCGCGCGCCGAAGCGGCATCGCGATAGACCAACCATACCCAAATTCACGGCATCGCTGATCGCGATGAGGCATGGGTGCTGGGCCTCGTGGCGCGACTGCGACCGGATTTCGGACGCGGTTGCCCGCGTCACGGGGCTGTCGCTGCGGGCGCTTCACCCGGCTGCGGATGCCCAAGGCGAGCTGCGCGTACGACGCTGAGTCGACCCCTACACCTTCAGAAGGTGCTCCGGATGGGTGGGTAGCGATTCGATGAATCTCTGCAGTTCCACGACCGAGTACAGGGGTTTCGAGCCTGAGAAGTGCGGGGTGAGGTCACCCAAGCGCACGTGGTGTCGAAGGCGTGAGGGGCTGAGCCCAACGGCGGCCGCAGCCGCGTTGTGGTCGAGGGCGACGACGGTCGGGCTGGTTGCCAGATCAGTCATCGGGTTGGCGGCCGGGTGTGTAGGACATGCCTTTGAGGTAGCCGGCGGTGCGGGCTTTGCTGATCCAGTCGCTGGCGGTGCGGTGGGGGATGCCGAGTTCGAGTTGCACGGTTTTGGTGGGTGGGAGTCCTGCGAGGGCGGATGCGCCGTAGAGGATTTGGATGACTTCCATGCGTTCGGTTTTGGTGCCGCGTTTGGAGACGGCGGTGGCGAGCCATTCGGGGATGATGCGTCCGTCGGTGGCGGAGAGTTCGGCGATGGTGGTCCAGCCGTGTTCGAGGTGTACGGCGATGCAGTGGGGGATGGCTGCTTGCAGGATGGCTTGGGGTGCGGTGTGTCGGAGGGCGACTTCGTCGAATCCGGGGCGGATGCCGCGGTTGACGATGGTGGTGACGATGTAGCGGCCCTGTTCGGGGTTGTAGATGGCGTCGAGGGTGGTTTCGATGCCGGCCGCCTCGTCGGTGGTGGTGGCGGAGAATCCGGGCGCGATTCGGAGGGCGGTCCCGACGGGTTCGGTTGCCGCTGTGCGGGTCATCTTCTTGCCGTCGGTTGTCTTCACGTCGACCTTCACCCCCTTAGTTTGCTCTACCGCGATCACGAATCGCAGCCCGGCTCTTGACTAACGTGTACCTGCTCGCGTTCGTGGCCTACGCCATCGACCTTGCACAACGCTCAGTACGCCGCGACGAACCCCAGCGGGTGCCCGCGCTCGTGACCGCGGGCGGAGACACGCAGAACACAGGCGACGAACGCGCCGCGCTGAACGAGGTCCGCACCCGGCCGGGCCAGCGGCAACGTCTGCTCTGGGCGCGAATCGGCACCGTCCTGACCGGGTTCGCGTTCGTGTTCCACCTCGCCGGCACCATCGGGCGAGGACTCGATGCGGGAAGGGTCCCGTGGGCGAACATGTACGAGTTCGCGCTCACCGGGACTTTGCTGATCGTCGCGGTCTACCTAGCCGTGCTCCGCCGATACGATCTACGCTTCCTGGGCTCGTTCCTCATCGGTATGGTCGCGTTGCTCCTGGGCGGTGCGACCTTGGCGTTCTACGTCGAAGTCACCCCGCTGATGGACCCCCTCAAGAGCGTCTGGCTCGTCATCCACGTTTTCGTCGCCTCCCTCGGCACCGCCCTGTTCGCGATTTCCTGCGGCCTCTCCGCCACACAACTGCTCCAGTCCCGCCGCGAACGACGGGCCGCAGCGCCGGGGGAGGACACTCAAGCGGCCCGGTCGGGCTACCTGCGCACGCTGCCGACCGCCGACACGCTGGAATCCCTGGCCTACCGGTTCGCGATTGTGGGGTTCATCTTTTGGACCTTCACTCTCATTGCTGGTTCGATCTGGGCAAACGACTCCTGGGGCCGGTATTGGGGGTTCGACACAAAGGAGGTTTGGACCTTCGTGATCTGGGTGCTCTATGCCGGATACATCCACGCCCGCGCGACACGAGGCTGGCGCGGTACCCGATCGGCGTGGCTGTCGATCATCGGGTTCACCGCCGTCCTGTTCAACTTCACCATCGTCAACATGTTCTTCAAAGGCCTGCACGCCTACTCCGGCCTCAGCTGACGACCAACGACCGCTCGACCATAAAGGACTCACCCCTCCATGCCCACACCATTGCTCGACCCCGGTTGGTATCCGCGTCCGCCGGCGGCGACGTACACCCGCCCTCGCCACGGCGTGTCCTCGGTCTCCGACGTGCGAAGCACACGATGAACGGCGGTCGAAGCCGGAGACTGGCCGTCGCGTGCCTGGTCGCACTGGCCATGGCTGTCGTCGACCAGGGTACGAAGGCCATCGCGCTCGCACAGCTGAGCGAGCAAGAACGAATTCCGCTGATCGGCGACCTACTGGGGTTGCAACTCGCCTTCAACCCCGGGACCGTCATGTCTCTCGGCTCGAACAGCACCTGGGTGTTCACTGTGATCGGGATCGTGGCGGGGATCGCGCTGTTCTATGCCGCATGGCGGGCGACATCCACGGCATGGGCGGTCGCAATCGGATTCGTCTGGGGTGGAGCAATCGGCAACCTCATCGACCGCCTCTTCGCCGCTCCCGGGTTCGGCCGCGGCCACGTCACCGACTTCCTCGCCTATGGCAACCTCTTCATCGGAAACATCGCCGACATCGCCATCGGAATCGGCGTCGGACTCGGCATCCTCCAGGTGCTCCTCAGCCACCGGTCCCAGACGCGCAGCGAACACCCGGGGGCAACCTCCCCCCAGGAGAAGTGACTTCGGCCCGATTACAGGTCATCCGGGTTAGACGATGCTCGCCAGCACATTCAGACGGAACTGCGCGAGCACCGCGACAACCAGGTAAGCGGCGAGCGTCACGAGCGTGATCCACGGCCACAATACCGCACCAACCCGCCGTGCCCGTTGACCGAAGACGCCCTCGCGCAGGTTCCGGACCGTCACGATGAAAAACAGGGGGAGCGTCGCCAGCCACACCACAAGACACCAGGGGCAGAGCGTCCCCAGCACATAAATGCTTTGCCCGATCAGCCACACCACGAACGCAAACGCACCCGCGACACCGATATTGAACAGCATCCAGAACCAGCGAGCGAAGTGCGGTACCGCCCACAGCGCGACTCCGACGCACACCACGAGCGCGAACCCGACCAGTCCAAGGAACGGATTGGGAACCCCAAACGCGGCCCCTTGAGCGCTCTCGAGGTTCGCAGAGCACTGCACCAGCACGGAGAAGTCGCAACTGAGGCCCGCATCGGGGCTCGTCAGCTTTTCGATCTTCTCAACGGACAGGGCCATCGATGCCGTCAACCCGACGGCGCCACACAGCGCGAGGAACAAGCCGAAGAAGAATTCACGGCGCATGAGCTGGGACAACTTTCACCATCGCTAGATACATACGGAACAGATTGCAATCATACAGTGATGCGTGTATGTTCATTGCGTGCTGACTATTACCGATCGTCTGGATGTGATGAACCGTCTCGGCCGCGCCATGGCGGACCCGACACGCTCACGCATTCTCATGACTCTGCTTGATGGCCCGATCTATCCCGCGGCACTCGCCCGTGAACTGGATCTCAGTCCGTCCAACGTCTCCAATCACCTGACCTGCCTTCGTGACTGTGGCATCGTTGTTGCGGAGCCCGAGGGTCGCCGAACTCGGTACGAGGTCGCAGATCCCCGTCTCACCCGGGCGCTCACCGCTCTGCTGGACACGACCTTGGCGGTGGACCATGCAGCCGGGTGCATCGATCCCTCCTGCGCGGCCCCGGAATGCTGCACGACGGAGGCGACGGCATGATCTTCCTCTCCATACTGCAAGCGATCGGCCTGTTCATTGTCACGAACATCGACGACATCATTGTGCTCTCGCTGTTCTTCGCCCGTGGCGCGGGACAACGGGGCACGACCGCTCGAATCCTGGTCGGGCAGTATCTGGGATTCGCAGGCATTCTCGGCGCGGCTGTACTCGTAGCTCTCGGCGCCGGAGCATTCCTGCCTCCAGAGGTCATCCCCTACTTCGGTCTGATCCCGTTGGGCCTGGGACTATGGGCGGCCTGGCAGGCATGGCGTCGACGTCACGACGACGACGATGACGATGAGGGCAAGATCGAGGGTAAAAAGGTCGCGGTCTGGGCCGTAGCGGGTGTCACCTTCGCAAACGGCGGGGACAACATCGGGGTCTACGTGCCGGTCTTCTTGAGTGTGGGACCCGCCGCCGTGGTCGCCTACTGTGTAGTGTTCCTCGCGCTCGTCGCAGTCCTGGTGTACGTAGCCAAGTTCATCGCTACCCGACGTCAGATCGCGGAAATCCTGGAGCGCTGGGAGCACATCCTGTTCCCGATCGTCCTGATCGGCCTCGGCATCTTCATCCTGATCAGTGGCGGCGCATTCGGGCTCTGATCACCAAAAGGAAGCTGGACCTCACCCCCGACACGGTCAGCCGCCTGTAGCAGCCGCCAGTAAAGAGGCGGACTACGTTGGACGGTAGGGAAGGAAGGAGGGGAGCATGTCGCTAATCACGCTCGCGGATGCCATGGGACGCACGCGCACGCTCACCCGCACCTTTCTCGTGATGATCGCGATCACTGCGGGGATCGTCGCGGGGCTGCTTGCGATGCACTCCCTGAACAGCCACGCCACCAGCACCGGTCACCTCGACACCGTTACGACTGCCCCTGCCGCCTCGCACCACGCTCAGGACGCCGCTCCGGTCGGGGAACCGGCGGCGGGGGAGTGCGATGACTGTGCCGGTGGGCACGACACCATGATGTGGTTGGCGTGCGTGCTCGGCCTGCTCGTGACCGTGCTGATCCTCGCCCGCATCACCGGAAATTGGCGGACCACCGACCCCGAACGCGGATCCCTGACCGTCTCGTTGTGGCCGGGTTGCCTCGCACCGGTGCCTCCACCCTCATTGATCGTTCTCTGCATTAGTCGCACCTGAGGATGCCGCTGCCTGCCCCCGCGCAGGCACGGCTCACCCTGCCCGCCGGGCGGGAACCTCGTTGACGACTTTTGGAGAACCTCATGAAGATCCGTACTGCGGCGACTGCCGCGCTCGCCCTGACCACCGCCCTTATCCTCGCCGGCTGCTCCGACACCGGGAACGCCGGGGGTGGCATGTCTGGGATGGACCACGGCGGCTCCAGCAGCAGCGCCGCCCCCTCCGCTGACGCGTCTGCGAACGCGAACGACGCGGACATCATGTTCGCGACGATGATGATCGCGCACCACCAGCAGGCCATCGAGATGTCCGACGTGTTGCTGAGCAAGGACGACATCGACCCACGGGTTGTTGACCTCGCCGATGGCATCAAAGCCGCCCAGCAGCCCGAAATCGACACGCTCAACGGCTGGCTGCAGGAGTGGGGCGCCGACACCTCCGGCACGGACATGGATCGCATGGATCACGGCGGAGGGATGATGAGCGAAGAGGACATGCAAGCCCTCGACGCGGCGACCGGCACCGAGGCGGCCAAGCTGTTCCTGGAGCAGATGATCGAGCACCACAACGGTGCAATCGAGATGGCTCAGGAAGAAGTCAGCAACGGGCAGAACCCGAACGCGACCGCCCTCGCGCAGAAGATCGTCGACGACCAGACCGCCGAGATCGCTGCGATGGAGGACATCCTCGCCAGCCTGTGAC
>NZ_JBYIPT010000012.1:0-72900 GCF_057707225.1 Microbacterium sp. bgisy189
GCCTCGGGCAGCCGGCGAGCCGGCCGCGGTCGTGGGTGCTGTTTGTCGTGGCAGGGCCCGGCGCCGGCTCGCTGCGCTCGGCCGACGCCTCGGATCGCGGTCGGCTGCTCCCCCGCGTCAGCGGGTGTGGCGGTTGCGGGTGGTGGCCGCGTGGATGCGCTCGAGTGCGGTTTCGACGGGAGTCCACGGGCGCACGATCTCGTCGACGGTGGCCTGGGTGATGCCGTGGCTCTCCATCTGCCAGGTGACGCAGAGTCGGCCGTCCTCGAGGTACATCGGCCTGCCGTCGTCCCAGCTGGCGTAGCTGCCGATGGCGCGGGTGGCGTCTCGGGTGCGCATGAGGACGTTGGTCTCGACGATCTCGGTGATGATGGCGCCGGGCGCGCGCCAGGAGACGTTGTGGCCGGCGAAGTCGGGATCTTCGTCGACCGGGCCGGTGGGGGCGACGGCGTAGAGGGTGCCGCGGGATGTGAGCGTGCCGGAGGGTGTGGTGATCTCGGTCTGGAATGCGAAGGCGCGGGCGAAGTCCTGGTTGGTGGAGAAGTAGACGCGGTCGGTGCGTGAGACGATGCCGAGCTCGGGGCGCTCTCGGGGTGTGTACGGGATCCGCAGGCCGGCGGCCGCGGCGTCGCGTGGGCTGAGCAGTCGAGTGCCGATCTCGAGTCCTGGGCAGCCGCCGTGCCAGTAGGTCGGTGCGGATGTCATGGGGCTTACTGCGGCAGGGGCTCGAGGAGCTCGGGACCGTTGGCACGGATGCCGAACGGGGCGACGGCGTCGAACTCGAGGCCGGATGCCTCGGCGACGCCGGCGTGCACGGCCTCGTCGACGAGGCCCTGGTCGCCGACGAGGGACGGATCGAGCCAGTGCAGCCACATGTGCTCGGGGAGGATGACGGGGTTGCGATCGTGGATGCCAGCGAGGGTCTGCACGGCATCCGATGTGACGATGGTCGCGGTGAGCACCCAGCGGTCGGGGTCGTCGTCAGGCTTGGTGCGGTCGGGCCACCAGGAGTAGAGACCGGCGAGGCCGAGGAGCTCGCTGTGCGGGTCGTGGATGAACCAGGGCTGCTTGGAGCCCTTCTCCCCCGTCCACTCGTAGAATCCGCGAGCGAGGATGATCGCTCGTTGGGTCTGCAGCGGCTTACGCCAGGTGCTCTTGCTGGTCAGCGTCTCGGCGCGGGCGTTGAACGTCGGGTACTTGAGCTTGAGGGTGTCGCTCCATGCCGGCACGAGGGACCAGTGCGCCTGCTCGAAGCGGAGCTCGCCGGTTTTCGCGGAGTCGATGAGCATGGGGATCCGCTGTGTCGGTGCGATGTTGTAGTTGGCTTCCCAGTCGGCGCGCCAGTCCTCGGGCTTGCGGCCGGTGCGCGTGACGAAATCGGTGATCTCTTCGTTCACCCGTGAGTCCATCGCGAAGCGCCCGCACATCGTTGCAGCGTATCTCCGGTCTCAGACACCTGGCGAGGATGTCGCGTGCTCGAGCTCGGCACCGTTCATGAGGATGTCGGTGGCGACCAGGCCGGTGTCGGTCTTGCGGGCGAGACCGTTGCGGGTGAGGTCGGAGAGGTAGGTGGAGAAGGTGCCGCCGGTCGTGGCGATGTCGGCCGCGGCGCCGAGGTCTTCCCTGCTGAGGCTGTCGGGGTAGGCGTTGATCAGCGCGTCGAGCATCGCGGCTGCGCCGCGGCGGAGGACGGAGCGGTAGTGGTCTTGGAGCTCGCGTGGGGTGAGGGGGTCGGGGCGACCGCCGAGGTAGTCGAAGCCGGCGTCGGTGAGGGTGTAGCCGGCTGTGTTCTCGTCGAGGAAGCCGGCGCGGCGGATGTCGGAGAGGTAGGTAGACCAGGTTCCGCCGGTGGTCTTGAGGCGGGCGACGGTCCCCCACTGGCTCTTGGTGAGGCGTAGCGGTGCCATGCGGCCGAGGGCGAGGATCATCCGCTGCGCGCCGCTGCGCAGCGCTGGCGCGTCTGCCTTGGTGCCGTTCGTCGAGGCCGGTTCTTCGGCCGGAGATGTCTTTGGCTTCGTGGTTGGGGGAACCGCGCGCACAGCGCGCGGCGTGGGGCCGGCGGGAGGATCGGCGGCGAGCTGGTCGACCGCGGCCGAGAGGTCGGCGATCGCGCGGCGGAGGGCGTCGATCGTGGCGGCGTCGACGGGGGCGGGGACGGGGATCTCGACGATCCTCTCGCGCGGCGGCGCCGACGTCGCGGCTGCGAGCTCACGGCGCAGTCTGATGTTCTCGGCGCGCAGGTGTGCGGCGTCGTCGCTGCTGGTCTCTCGCTGGGGGGTGATCGCCGCGGCGATCGCGTCGAGGTCGACGTCGGCGAGCGTGGTTCGGGTGGGCGAGGACGCGATCTCGCCGATACGCGGTGTGGTGCCGGCGTCGAAGGTGTGGCGCATGCGGAAGCGGAACTTGAGAGGCTCGCCGCGCTCGGGCTGCCAGAGCCAGCATTCGCCGGTCTGCAGCGTGGGCAGGTCGGCGAGGATGCTCTTGGAGTCGGCGTGCACGTCGATCCACGCCTTGATCGCGTCGCGGTCCTGCGGTGCGGTGGTGCGCAGCACGAACAGGTTGTCGATCTGGGTGAGGACGTCCTTGTTGACCGCTGCGCTGCGCTGGGAGGCCATCGTGATCCCGAGGCCCTTGAATCGGCCCTGCTTGACGATGCGCTGCCAGGTCTCGACGAGCGCAGCGTTCTCACCGCGGACCTGCTGCGGCAGGTACTCGTGGCACTCCTCGAGGAAGAAATGTGTGGGGGTGCGATCGGCACGGCGGTAGAAGCGATCGCCGAACGCTCTGAGGAAGCGCCGCAGCTCGGCTTTGGTGAACTCGCTGACGTCGAGGATGGCGGAGAGCTTCTGGTCGACGAGCAGGTCCGCGACGAGCTCGCCGGCGGTGGAGTCGAGCGGGACGTCACCGTGACGCCCGCCGAGCACAGGGATCGGCAATCCTGGCCGATCCCCGTCTACCGACGTGCGGATGCCGTACCAGTCGCCCTTGGGGTCGACGACGATGACGGGCACGCCCACCTGGTGCATCTCCTCGAGCAGCACGACGGCTGCGCTGGTCTTGCCTGCACCCTTCTTGGCCAGGATGCCGTTGGAGCTGGTGATGAGCTCGAGCGGGAGGTCTACGCCCTCGGCGACATGCAGGCCGTTCATGATGTCTCGTCGGGGTCGGGGTCGGGCCTGCGGTAGCGGATCTCGCGGCCGTCTGCGCTGAACGTGACGCCTGGCTCAAGGGGAGGCAGGAGCTCGGGGATGGGCTGGAAGTTGTGAGGGGTGAAGTTGCAGTCCAGGGTGCCGGCGTCGATGCGGTGCTCGAGGTAGTACTGCAGGCGCGCCGTGGCGGTGGGTGAGGCGTCGAGGATGCGGGTGGAGATCTCGACGAGCGGCTCCGCGCCGGCCTGGGGCGTGAGACCGAAGATCCCGAAGGTGATCTGCGGATCGTGGTCCCACAGCTGGATCCTGAGCGTGCCGGATCTGCTGAACGGGCTGATGTACCAGGTCGCAACGGTGGCCTGGTCGAGATTGACGGTGGTGACCGGCTCGGCGGGTCGGAGGAACCTCTTCGCGGAGAGGGTGAGGTTGTGACTGTCGTCGATGGCGATCGCGCCGCCAGCTTCCCAGATTGGGTCCGCGCGCCACATGATGTGCAGGACGAGGAACCACACACCGATGATCATGGCCATCGCGGCGAGGAAGATGCCGGGAGCGAGGAGAGCATCAGCCCAGGGCATCCCGGTGAGCGGGGCGAAGATCGCGCCGCCCGCGGCGAGACCCGCGAGCGCGACGAGGCCCGCGAGCGCGACGAGCATCCGTTCGCTCATGGGATGTCCTCTCTGCCGACCGCTTCGGCTTCGGCGCCGGTAGCGAGGATCCGCAGCGCGTTGGCCTGCTGTGTGGGAGTCATCCTGATCGAGGCGTCGACGATGTTGTGGATGCTCAGGCTGTACTCCCCTGCCGCGTCGAGCGCGATCGTGGCGACGGCGAGCAGCTCGTGATCGTCGGGGAGGTCGATGGGGATCTGTGCGAGCATCCGGCGGTCACCCCCTGGCCTCAGCCGCGGTGGTCTTGCGGACGGTTGTGCGTGCCTGCTTCCGGTAGGAGCGCAGCGGCTTTCGGGGGGCTTCGTCGAGGAAGGCTTTGCCGGCGCCGCTGGCGAGCTTGGTGTTACGCAGCTGGACCCGGTAGGGGTAGACGTCTTCGAGGAGCTCGCTGCGGGCGACGACCGCGGCCCAGTAGCTCGGGAAGGTCGAGATCTCCACGAGCTTGCCGCCGGCGGTGAGGCGCTTGTCGGCGGCGCGATCGCGGTCGGTGCGGGCCATGCGGACGGTGAGGACCGGCATGTCCTTGATCTTGATGACTGCGAGATCCCACTGCTCGAGGTACCCCTTGTATCCCCACAGCGCGACGGCGTTCTTGGGGTCGGATGAGATCTTGGTCACTGCGCTGCGGGCGTAGACGAGATCTTTCCGCTCCTGCTCGAAGGCGCCCTGTGGGGGGCGGACGAGGCTGATGACGTGTCCGATCCGGCGCGGTGGGACGCCGTCACGGATCCATCGGCGGATGGTGCCCTCGGAGACGCCGAATGTCTCGGAGGCGGTGCCAGCGTCGACGTGGCCGAGTCGGTTGAAGCTGCCGAGGGCGGCGCCCATGACTTGGCCGAGCTTGCGGGCTCCCCAGGCCTTCTCGAGTGCTTCGACGTTGGCGCTTTCGGGGGTGAACCAGAGCGGGGCAGGGTCGGTGTAGGTCGACGAGACGTCCATGACCAACCTCCTACCTAGTGAATGTGACATTCACAGCATAGGCGACGGCGGCAGTCGTGGTCAACGACGCGCGGGTGCCCGTGCTGTCGCTGCGGCCTATTTTCCGCGGAACCGGAGAACGTGCCCGACGAAGGCTGAGCCGGTCTCGTCGTACAGCTTCTTGAGCGCCGGGGTGGAGACGGAGAGGTTTTCTGTCTTCGGCAGGCCGAGCTCGTCGAAGAGGGCGCTCTGCAGCTGCTCGCGGCTGCGCAGGTTGATCTCGCGGCCGAGCTCGGCGTAGGCCTGCTTCGCGGCTTCCTCCTGCTCGGTGTTGCCGGCGGTCTCCTCGAGGCGCCGCTTGATGAAGGCGTCGGCGTCCTTCTTGTGGAACAGCGGCGAGCGTGCGCCCTCGGGGAGCGCGGACTTGGGGAACCCTTCTTTGCGCTGCTTGGTGCCGGTGGCGTAGACGCGCACGGTCTGCTGAGAGACGTTGAGCTTCTCGGCGATGTAGGCGTAGTCGACGAGCTCGGGCATGGTGGCTGCCATCGGCTGGTCCTCTCTCTGATCGTCAGTCCGGTCACGCCTGATAAAAGCGTGACATTCACTACATAGAGCGTATCGCGCCGGTCGACGGATTCGAGCAACGGCGCGGGTGGGAGCTACGCAGTGGGAGGGGTGGTTCGTCTCGCGGAGGCCGGCGGTATCAGCGCCACTCGACGCCCTTGATGCCGTGGAACTGCCAGCCGTCGACGTAGCGGGTGTCGTAGATGCCGGTGAGGTAGTCGGTTGCGCCGGCGTCGCCGCCCTGCACCCATGCGTCGTAGAGCTGCTGCTGCTCGAACGGGGACATGTCGAGGTTGCTGAACCGCTCGGCGACGTACTTCTTGTCGTTGGGGTCGGAGGAGGGGCCCTGCAGGGCGTTGATGCGGATGGTGCGCTGCCGGGTGGGGAGCTGCGCCTGTACGCGCTTGGCGAGCTGCCCGCGGCCGCGCTGGGTGGTCACGGACTGGCGGACGCGCTTGGTGATCTCCTTGGTGATCACGGCACGCGGGTTCTGCGCGCCGCGGATCCAGCGCTGGACGGTGCCCTGGGAGACACCGAGCTTCTTGGCGGCGAGGCCGGTCGCGATCGGGAAGCGGTCGCTCTTGCCAGGGAAGAGGAACCGGAGCATGGCGCGGGTGTCGGGGTGCTCGGCGGTGTAGTCGGGGATCTTCTGCCCGGTGAGGCCCTCGAACATCGCTTTCATCTGGCGGGCTTGGGCGACCTTGCTCAGTGCCATCAGATCAGCTCCTCGAGGTACTTCTTGCCCTTGTAGGAGCCGTCACCGTTGAGGAACTCGGCGTGATGCGCGAGCGGGTCGGATCCTTCGTACTTGTACTGCCCCAGGCCGCGGCCGAACCAGGAGGGGTCTCCCGGCCAGGCCTCGAGCGGGTCGATGTGGTCGCTGGTGTAGACGACGGTGTCCTTCTCGATCGCGACGGGCCACCGGCCGGTGCGCTCGGCGTTGGCGAGGACGCGGCGGATGATGTTGGCGCGGGACTTGGCGACGATCATGTCGTGGCGGTGCGGGGCCCACACGGCGAGGGTGTCGTGGTCGCCGCGGTAGTCGAGCATGCCGATCGCGGCGGCGTAGACGATCTTGAGCAGGTCGCGGGCGGCCTGGTCGTCGACGTCGGTGGTGTCGAGGGTGGTGCGGGCGTCGCGGATGCGCTTGTACCAGGCCTCGAAGACCTTGGCCTTGCGATCCCACAGCCAGGCTTCGTGGATCTCGAGCTCGAGGCCCATTTCGCTCGCGAGCTCGAGGGTGGGTGTGCTGACCCAGATCTGAGAGCCGGCGAACCCTTCGCGGACGATGCCCTGCGCGGCGAAGATGTCGGGCATGAGCCAGCTGCCCGGTTCGGGGGCGGTGATCAGCCAGTAGCCGGGCTTGTTCGTGGCCTTGGTGAACTGCAGCGGCCCGTCGTAGTGGGTGGGCGCGCCGACGCCGACCTCGGTGCTTGCAGCGGCGAGGTAGGAACCGCCCCGGTCGAACCCATGCGCCCACTTCTGCTCGATCTCGTCGCCGAAGAGCTTGCGCTGCCAGTTGAAGTCGCCCTCGGCCATCATCTGGTCCTTGACGGGCGCAGGCCGGTCCTGCGGGTAGTAGATCTCGTCGTGCTTGTCGCGGGGCAGCAGTGCGCGCATGAGCTTGGTGCCGGTAGTGCCAGCGCTGCTGCGGTAAGGGAACTTGAGCGCCGCGGTGAACTTGCCCAGGCGGCGGGCGATCGTGGCCGGGTCCGGGTCGCCGTCGAGGATCGTGCTGATGAAGCGGAAGTCCTGGGCGGGCAGGAGCGCGATGTGCGCACCGATGCCGCGGTTGTCCTCGCGCCACACGTCGATGCTGCCGGTCATGGAGCCGTCACCGCTGAGCGAGAATCCGGCCTCGGTCGCCAGGGTGATGAACGGGTGCCCCTTGGTGGCCTCGCGCAGCAGCTTGCCGTAGTCGGAGTCGGTGGATTCGGGCAGGGTGTCCAGCGGGAGGCCAAGCGCGAGGGCGGCTTCCATCGTGAGGTAGATCTGGCCGCGCTCGGTCTTGCGTGCACCGTTCGTGCCCTGGTTGATGCGGGTGCCCAGGTTCAGGTCCGTGGCCAGCTGCGCGAGCTGGCCGGCGTGCTCGAGCTGACCGCGGATGGTGATCAGCTCACCCGTGGACAGCCAGAGCCCGTCCGTGTGGAGCACGCCCAGCGGTGCACGGAAGTCCTCGGCCGACGTCGTGGTGCTCGGACGTGCGGGCGCGGTCGGGACGGGGGAATCTGCAGCTGCAGGCTGCTCGGGCTCGGGCTCGGGCTCGGGCTCGGGCTCGGCCGGGGCCGGCGGCGCCGACTGCGGGGTCTGCTCCGCCGGCTGAGTGGGCGTGGGCGCTTCGTCGACGGTCGAGGCGTCGAACAGCGCCGGGAAGTCCACGGGCGAGTCGTCCGGGCCTGCTCCCCCGTCTCCGCTGGTGGGTCCACCGGAGGGCTCATCGGGGTTGCTGCCGGTGAGGGCTGACAGCGGAATGTCCCACACGCGGTGCTGCATCGAGCGTCCGGTGCGACGGACGACGCTGCGCTTGCCGGCGCCGTCGACGAGGAGCCACCCGTGGGAGAGCATCGACGAGGACAGCGAGGTCTTGGTGTCGCTGAATGCTTCGTCGGCGCGCTGCGACATCTGGCGGGCGACGGCGACTGCGGTGGTCGGGAACAGGTAGAGGCGCTGGTCGCGGATGATGCCGACCCGCTGGCCGTTGGGGCGCCACTGCGGGTGCATGCCGGTGGAATGGTCGGTCCATCCCAGCGAGCTCGCGTCTTCGGGGACTGCACCATCCATGCCGGCCAGGTGGGCGTTGCCGTTGGCGATCGCCTCGCGCAGATACTCCATCAGCTGCTCGGCGGGGTCGGATGCGGACGAGTCCTGCAGGCTGATCGCCTCGGCGATGCCGGCACGCGCCCAGGCGTAGAAGTCCTTGGCCTCTTCGGCGGTGATGACGTCGAGGTCGCGGAGCATCATCAGCATGATCACGATGCCGCGATCCAGGACCACAGCGGATTGCACGAGGCGGTCGTGGAGGCCAGCGTGCCCGTTCTGGCTGGGGATGGTCTTACGCCAGTAGGCCTGCGTGCACAGGCGGTGCTCGCTGTCCTCCTCGGCCTCGGTGAAGTCGTCGACGAGCTGCTGCCGCCGCGCCGCGGTCCACTGCACGAGTGAGGAGCCGATGAGGGCGCGGGCGTGGCGGGCACGGCGGGACTCGAGGCGCCCGAAGATCTCACCGCCGTTCTTGAGAGTGGCGGGGTCCAACGGCAGGTTGACGATGCGGGAGTCGGCGGAGCCCTGGGCGGACAACTCGCCGGACGTGATGATGCTGGCAAGGATCGGACGGTCGGCCTCGGCGCCGCCGCGCTGCTTGCCGCGGATGCGTCCGATGCCGTTGAACACGGTGCGGCCGAGGGTGCTGATGCGGCGGATCGCGTCGCTGGCGTTGCCGTCCGGGGCGAAGTCATCGACAATCACCGGGACGTTGCTGATCGCGGAGAGGGTGCGCTGCAGGCCGATCGCGGTGGATCCGCCGGCAGCGCCGGAGATCAGGCCCTTGGTGTTGTGGGTGAGGTTCGGTGCGAAGTACTGCACGGCCAGACGGCTGTGGGAGGTCTTGTAGGACGCGAACCCGCCCACCAGGTGCAGCAGGATCGGGCCGGGCAGGACCGGGGCGGTCCAGGAGTGGCCGAGCAGGGGGGCGATCACGCGGGCCGGGAGCTCAGATTCGCGCAGCGCCACGGTGCCGTCGATCCATGCCTGACGCAGCGCGTCGCGGTCTGTGGTGGGGGCGGGCATTGCATAGATGTCGGAGGTCTTTGCCACGTCCACGTCGACGTCGACCGCGCCGCCCTTGGCGATCGCGCCTGCGGCGTGTACGAAGTAGTCGCCGGTTTCGGCGGTGCGCCATCCGACCGTGGTGTGGACGATGCTGTTGTTCCGCGGCGGTTTGATCGCGTTCATCGCATCCCACGCCTGATCCGCGCCGCGGCGGCTGTTCGACTCGAGGAACCCCGGCCAGGGCATCGCCTTTGACCATGACCCGTCGCGGATCTGGTCTTCGGTGTACTTCAGGGTGACCGACTCGGTCTTGAACTGGCCCGTGTCCGGGTCGCGGGTCGGGTAGCCGCGGTCGTTCGGAACCCACCGGGAGAACTTGATCACGTACAGGTGCGGGGGTCGGGCGATCTCATTGTCGGTGCCGTCGTCCTCGATGGCGACGGTCTGAACCTCCGCCCACCCGCGCATGACTCGGAAGTACTTGTCGTCCTCGTCGCCAGGGGTGTGCTTGATGAGCACGGTCTGCCCCTCGACGACGTCGTAGTGGTTGCCCTGGATGAACGGGCGCTTCTCGGGCTGGTCCTCGGGGTTGTCGTTCCCGAAGAACACTCCCCCGTTGCCGCCTCCGCTGCCGGTCTGCGTGCGGGGTGCGGCAGGGGTGATCTCGACGGTCTCAGCCGGCGGCTGCTCCTCGACGTCGGGACGGATCGCGACGATCGACGAAGCGACCGCCTGGGGCACGTCGAGGCCCGCGACGATGTAGGTGTCACGGGAGATCCGCGCACCCTCGGCGACCGCGGCCGCGTACTCCTGCAGGGCGGTGCGGCCGCGATCGCCGAGCTGCTCCGGGGTCAGGACAGGGTCGATCGCTTTGATCCGCTCGAGGCGGTTGAGGGACTCCCGCGCCCACGCCTCGGCGTGCTGCTCGGAAGTCGCCCGGTCCTGCTGGCTCTGCTCGAGCTGCGCGGTCGCTTCCTTGAGGCACACCGCAACGCCGGTGCGCCCGTGCACGAGCTTGTCGGCCTCGGCCGCGGCGACGATCGCACGGGCGTCGTCGACGGTGATCTCGACGAGCGTCGCGACCGTCCCACCAGCGTCCATGTGGTCTGTGAAGTCCGACTTGCGATCGTCGAGGTTGGGCAGGAAGATCCGCGCCGGGATGCCGAGCTCGGCCAGCTGCGCACCGACACCCGCAGCACGCTGTGCGCCGGCGGGATCGTTGTCGACGACCAGGTTGACCGAGGCGCCCCGGAAGTGCTCGAGCAGCTCGGCGGGGAAAGCCGTAGCGCCGCCGGCATTGGTGGTCGCGGCCAGGCCCTCGGCGATCGCGCTGTCGGCGTCCTTCTCCCCCTCGAGCAGCCACACATCCCCGCCGGCGGCGACCGCTGCGCGGATCGCGGCGAGGTTGTAGAGCAGGGGGGCGAAGCCTTCCGGCTTGCGCTTGACCCATCGGCCATTGGCGCCACGGTAGCTCTGGGTGAACCGCTTGTGCCGCTGCCCGTCCAGGGTGGTCTCTTCGCGGTGGACCCGCTGCAGGACGACGCCGTTGTCGTCGACGTACTCGTAGACCTTCACCTGGCGCCACGTCGCGCCCGTCAGGTCCGGGGTCTTGGGGGCGAGCTCATCCTGCGTCAGCCGCGGGGGCAGCGAAGGCCGCTTCGCCCTCGGGGTGCGCTGACTGGTGCGGCGGTCGGCGGGCAGTGGCGCGTCGAACAGGTCACTGACGGTCAGGCCGATCGCGCCGCACACGTCACGGAGGTCGAAGGCATCACCGCAGCCGAAGCAGTGCATCATCACCTTGCCGCCGGCCCGGTCGTAACGGATGCTCAGCGACGGCATCGCGTCACCGTGCACGGGGCACAGCGCCATGTGCTGGCTCCCGTTGCGGCGAGGCTTCCACCCACCGCGCTCGAGCGCCTCGAGAACGCGGTCCATGGAGTTCGTAGCCGTCGCCGTGCCGGTGTACTCAAGCGTCATCGCTGCAGCACACCCCCTCGGGTGCACGCTGCATCGCCCAGCGGGTGCGACACGACGGCCACACCAACGCTAGACATCCGCAATATCGCGGCTATAATCATGAACGTCCTAACTGACGAACTCTGATGCAGCATCAGAAATCTGATCAGCCTCTTGCAGGAGGCTGTGACCCAAAAGCACTCAAGACCCCCGATGGTTTGCAGACCAGAGGGGGTCGAGTCGTTTATGCCGATCGTGGCAACTCAAGCTCCTGTTCTGTCGCACGGATAGCACGCTCATGCTCGGCCTTCTTGAGCTCGTCCTGGACGTAGTCAGGGATCTCGAGGCCGGCCTGCTTGGAAACAGCCAGCGCGAGCCAGCTGCTGAGAGGGATTCCTGCTTCCTCGGCGAGGCGCTCAAGAATCGGTTGATACGCCTGCGGGTACCGCACGGTGCTCGTCGCACGAGGGCCGTAGTTGCGGCGTCCCGGCTTGTTAGCTGTCGCTGGCATGTCCCCGTTCTAGCACGATCCTGAATCAGAATCACGGATTGCCGCGAAGTGTCCCGCCGCCGTGTCTTCTCGCCCATGTCAGGTATAGGCCCAACCTCGGACCCTTCGCGGACATCGGTTCCCGGAAAAAGTTCGACATCGCCGTTGGTACACCTTTCTCGCCTCGCGCGGGCGCGCATGTGTGAGGGCTTGCGCTGAAAAGGTGTACCAGGTGTACCGGAGACGGAAAATAGCCTGGTCAAGAGTCAAAAATTGCTGGTACACCTTGCCAGATCACAGGTGTACCGCGAGAAGCAAAACCCCAGATCAATGGCTTATTCGTTGGTACACCTCAAAAGTGTACCGATGCGCGTGGCGGGGCAGGTTCCCGTTACGTCTACGTTCGCACGGGATCCGTGGGGATATCGACGGCGTCGCTTCGAGAGGGGCTCTTTGGCCCCGTCGGGGAGAGATCCCGCCCTGCTGTTCGGCGTGTCGCGTTAGAGCTCGCGGTCGGTGGGGATCTTCCAGACGCGGGTCGGTTCCCCACCGATCCGCACGCTCACAGTCCCGGTCTTGGATGTGATCAGGTACAGGCGCCGCAGCGCCGCGGTGATTGCTTTGATACTGAGATTCGGGTCGCCGTGGGCGGCTCGGATGAATGGCAGCGCCTCGGTTGGCCGGATGTACAGGTAGTCGCGATCGGCACGGCCGATCACCCATTCCTTGCTGTCGCTGGCGTTGTCGGCGAGTTCTCCGCCGTTTGCGAGGAGATACCTGACGGCATCGCGCAGAGCCCAGACGATCTGGTCGTCTGGGCTGAGCCATGAGGTCGCCGGGGCAGCTGGGGTGTCGAGCCCGAGGGAGCGCAGGATCGTGTCGCCGAGGTAGAACGCTGCGCCGAGGCGGCGGGGCTTGTCGTAGTCGGGATGGCGGGCGATGTTGATCGCGTGCTCGTTGAGGTCCAGGTGGCGTGTGCTCTGTTGCAGGTAGCTCGCGATGATGCGTCGGCCGGCGGCTGCAGGTTCGCTCGCCATGGCGCGTAGCGGTTGAACGCTGCGCGGTCTCTGGGGCAGCTCGATCGTGATGGAGCGATTCGCGCTGAGTGGCTGGATTGTCTGAGAGCTGGCGACGATCAGGGCGGATGCTTTGCTGAGTGGGGTTGAGAACGAGATGAAGCTCTCTACCTCGATCTCGTCGAGCCCGCTAAGGGGAGAGCGGGGGCTGACGTGGGGGGCGCTGTTGAGGACGAGTGGCTTGTTGGGGACTACGGCACGGCGGATCCCGGCGAACGTGAGTGGGTCGATGCGTGGTCGTTCGACTTCACCGGCGAGCTCGGCGAGCGCATCGGCAAGGGTGTCTCTTGTCGATGGTGTTCCGCCGACGATGAAGATCGGGGTGGGGAGGGGCTCGATGTGTGAGTAGGCGATCGCGCGGATGAGCCTGTCGGCGTGGAGGGGGAATGCTTCGCGCAGGGGCTCGATCCCTGCGGCCCAGGCGCTTCGCGCGTGAGCTGCAGGGATCGGGTCGGTGGCGAGTGTGTCCATGGTCAGGTGTCGGCGTCTGTGTCTGTGCGGATGGCGATGAGCTCGTGGCCTTCGGGGATCTGTGTCTCAAGCAGCTCGCGCGCCTCCTGGTAGCTGCTCGCCTCGACGGTGATCCGCTCGGTGGCGGTGCTGCGGATGGTCCCAATGACACGCATGGCGCGGACCTTAGTCGGTGTCTCCGACATCGACGCGCTCGTACTCCGAGACCCGCTCGCCAGAGTCGGCCGCGATCTCGGATGACATGATCTCAGCGCTCATCCCGTCCAGGCCTTGGTCGATGAACTGCTCGTACAGCTCGGCCTCGAGCGGTCCCCGGCGGCTCATGCGCTGGCCTGCAGATGCCGTTGCACGTACTCGTCGAGTGCTGCCCGGACGACGTCGGAGTCGCTCTTCATCCCCAGTTGGGCGCGCAGCTGGTCGACCTCGCGCTTGCGGGTCGGGGTGACGCGGGTGCGGATCGTCGGGGAGGAGCCGGCGCCTGCTGCCGTCCCTCCCACGCGGGGCCGTCCACCGACCGCTCGCGCGACGGCCTGCGTGCTTCCGAGGGCGTCGAGGAGCATCTGCTGCCCGATGGCTGCGGCGTCGGCGCCGTGGGCGCTCTCCCCCGGCGTCGACGTGCCGGTGGGCTGTTCCTCGAGCGCGGCGAGGGTGGCGTAGCGCTCCTGGTCCTTCTTGCTGAGGGTCATCCGTTCTCCTCCTCCATCTGTCGGCGGTAGTAGGCGCCCAGCGGCATGACGTGGTAGACGACGAAGTTGCCGCCGGGCTTGAGTTCAATGAGCACTTCGATCAGCCGATCGGTCTGCGCGTGTTGCGGGCCGACGAAGACGCGACGCTGGTTGCGGGAGTCGCCCTCGTTGATCTTGACCTTGGTGCTCGTGTAGATCGCGTTCTGCATGGCGTAGAGCGCATCGGCGTGGGGAATGTCGTGCTTGTCAGCTGACTTCGGCCACTCGATCCCCATACAGGTATTGTGCCACAAAACTTAGACCCAGGAAAGGTCATCTGTGGAGAGATGGCCCGCGCGATCGGGCCGGAGGCGTAGCGTCGCGGAATGGTCGACGACGGATTGGCGATCGGCGTTCAGCCGCACTGCTGCGGCGTAGTGATGCGCGATCGCCCCGGCGTGCTGGTGTGCGTGGTGTGCGGCCGCGAGGACGTGTTGCGAATGGTGCCCGCTCCCCCGGTCTTCGTCGGCGCGAGCATCCATGGAGGGTGACCCCTACCTCGAGCTCGTCGTGACCTCGATGAGACGGGGTTCGATCGCTGCCGGCGCCGGAGTGATCGGGTGCTCGCTGAACTCTGCCGGCTCGGCTTCACGCCAGATGATCCGTCGCTCGTTGCACCAGGCGCAGTGCCCTGCCCAGTGGTACGGATCGGCGTTGTGCAGCCTGGTGCGCAGCGGCGCCGCGTAGGGGCTCTGGATGCCGGCGCGCCATCGGATGTGCGGGTGGAGCTCGCCCGCGGCGAGGTACAGGCGTCGGCCGATGCCGAGACCCGCGTACAGCTCCCATCGGTTGCCGTCGTCGTGCGGGTTGTTGGGGTTGATCGACGGGATGTCGTAGGGCTTGGAGAACACGTCGCCGAAGCCGTCGACAGGATCGACGGCGAAGCGGCCGCGCAGCCCGCTCGCGGCGTGCTGCAGCACGACCATCGGGCCCCCTTCGGGTGTCGTGGTGTGCAGCAGGTAGATCGTGGGGTCGTCGGCCACGAGCCTGACCCGGTCGACGTTCTCGCGCGCGATCTGCTCCGCGGCCGCGGCGGTGAGTAACGGGTGGAGCAACTCGTCATCGCCGGCCTGCAGAACCGCCTCGGCCGCGGCCTCCTCAGCGAGGTCGGGAAGATGCTCGAGCAGTCGCGGATGCCACTCGTTGGAGTGTCGGGAGGTTCGGGCCCAGGCGTTCGCGATCTCGGTGCGCAGCAGCTCGCGCGCCCACAGCTGTGCAACCTCCTCGAGGCCATCGCTCTGCTCGAGCTCGCGGAGCTGGCCGATCGCTCGTCGACGCGACCACCAGCCCGCGGCCGCGACCTCGCGCCGCGCGCGCCGGCGATCCAGCACGCGCCGTAGGTACTCCCCTTCGGGGCTGTAGTACTCGCCTGACATTCACTCGTCCTGGGGAGGTCAACGGGGCAAGGGAGCCGCGGCGACTGAGGATTCATCCAAGATCTCGAAGTCGTCGGCTCCCGCAGTTCGCAGGTCGCGCAGGAGGGCTCCGGTTATGCCGAACTTCCAATGCTGTTCCGCCGGCATGATGGAGAAGCAATCATCACCGGGGCGCCCGAACACCACCAGTCCGTGATACCGCGGCAGGACGATGCCAGGCGGGTTCTCGATCTCCACCGGGAACGTCGAGTACCCCGTGGCGCGCGATTCTTCGAGGACGGCCACGAATCGGTCACTGGCGATCTTCGTGGGGCCAGTCGTCCAGAGGAGGTCGCCGAACTTCCGACCCTTGTTCTGGCGAGCGAACCGGGGTTCCACCGGAAGCTCGTCAAGCCGTCCCCATTGGAGCGCGCGAAACATCTCCGATCTATCGACGGAGCTCAGGCGGGGCGAGGACTTGACGTTGACCCAGGCGTAGCCCCGGCGTGAAGGGGCCTGAATGAGGACCGAGTTCAGCATGTGTAGACGTACAAGCCGACGAGTGACTTCATGTAGGCCAATATCTCGTCTTGGGACGGGCTCGCTGTGGTCGCGAAGAACTGCTCCCATTTCGCGTTGTAGTTCGCTGCTTGGCTCGAGTGGTTGGTGGGAACCCCTGCCTTCGAGCACCACCAGAGCCCGTATCGCGGATCGTCGATCGCGAGGCCTGCTTGCTCGAACGTGGCGCGATACATCTGCGGCAGCTGATGGTGGGCCTGATAGTCGGGATCGTTCTGCTTGGTGAGGGTGACTAGGTTCTCGCGGAAGTTGGCTGCGGTGAACGGCTTGCCGACCCAGATCGGAACCATCTTCATTTGGTCCGGCATCCCGGCCTGGGTCATCTTGACCCAGAAGTAGCCGTCCTGCGAGAGCGGAATTGGCCCGGTCGGTTTGGTGCAGGCGGTGGGGACGGCGACCGTAGCTGCTACCCGAGTTAGCTGGCTTCCTCCCGCAGGGCGCGATGGATCCGGCGGGATGACGATGGTCTGCGCTGAGCTTTCCGCCACTGGCCGACCCGGGGAGTTGCACACTATGCCGAAGGTGATGGTGACGGTGGCTGCGCTGGCGTTCGAGTTGTTACCCAGGCCCGCGCTGACGGGTGCGATCAGCCCTGGGTAGACGACCGGCGGAGCGACGAAGAAATGGCCATTGTTCAGAGAGAACGAGCCTGCAGCTTGCGCCGGTGTTGCAACGAGGAGAGAGCTGACGGTTATGAGTGCCGCGGCCACCGCAGACAGTGTGAGGCGCCAGGTGCGGGTCCGTGTTTTCACAAGCTGCCCTTTCGGGTTCATGAGTGTGGGCTTGAGGCGGCCTCTGCGGTCGCGGTGCATCTGTCCAGACAGATCACGAGGGAACGATCGCGGCGATCGCGACGACCGCGCCGGCAGCGAGCAGATATGGCCCGAAGGGGAGGTCGTGGGTGTCGCGTCCGCGGCTCTTGAGGATCGCCGCGGTGATCGCGTGCGGGAACGCGAGGACGTACGCGAGCGCGATCGCCACGAACGGGAGGTACCAGGTGTGCCAGCCGGTGAGCAGTCCGACGCTGAGGGCGAGCTTGACGTCCCCGAATCCGACCTGCCCGGCCAGTCCGATCGCGGCCAGCAGAATGGCGAGCCCGATCGCGCCGCTGATCGCGGCGATCGCTTCGGTGCCGGCGCCGGCGGTGAGAGCGAGGGCTAGGACGGCGCCGGTGAGGATCGCGGCGAGGGTGAGGGTGAGCGTGTCAGGCAGGCGACGCTCCTGCAGGTCTGTGCGCGTCAGGAACGCTCCGTAGGCGGCGTAGACGGCGATCATGGCCCAACCGCCCACCGTGAGACGCAGATCGGGGCTCAGAGGCGCTGTGAGGGCCGCTGAGAGCGCGAAGCCCCCCAGAGCTGCGAGCGGGTACCGCAACGCCGGGTATCGTCGCGCACGCACGCTCTGGGGAGCCTCGCGGGTCGTGGTCATGATCAGCTGGCCATCGCGTGCCGCTGGCGCAGCTGCGTGATGAGCTTCTGCGTCTCGGGTTCGGGCTCGTAGTCCTCGTCGACGGCGGCAAGGCTCTGCTCGAGCTGGGTGATCAGCCGCTCGACGCCGGCGTGGTCGCCGGCCTGGTGCTCGGCGCGCAGCCCGTCGCGCCAGAAGACCTCGTTGACGGGGTCGACCATCCGGCCGATCGCGGAGGCGAGGCGTGCGTGGCGGACCTTGCCGGTGGACAGGCTGCGGGTGGCTACCTCATGGGCGACGTCGCCGATGGTCGCGATCATCTCGTTGCGCAGCCGGTCGGCGAACACGTAGCGCTTGTCGGGGACGCCGCTGATGGGCTGTCCCTTGACGAGCTCGAGCGCAGCGAGCAGCCGGTCGGTGGGGGTGTCGGAGATCTCGTCACCGATGAGACCGAGGAAGTCCTGCCAGTCGGAGCGGACGTCCTCGTGCAGCCGGTACTCCCCCGTCGTCACGAGCGGCACATAGAGCTCGCCGTCATCGTTCTGTCCGAGCCAGCGGCGGGTCTTGGAGGTCAGCCCGTTGCGGTCGTCGTTTGCCTTCTTGCCCGAGGCGATCTGGCCGGGCCAGAACACGGCGTGTACCTGCTCGGCGGTGGCGTTCGGGTTCACCGACAAGAACGCGACCAGCTCGGTCCCCTTGCGGATTGCTGATCGCCACTGCGCGGCGGTGTTCGGGTTCACCGGCGCCTCTCCGCGCGCGCCGCGAACCTCGACGGGTCCGAGCAGCTGCAGGTACGGCCCACGGTGCAGCGGTGTGATCGCCGCGAGCGGCTCGTCGTGCTCGGCCGCGGCCTCCTCGTCGACCAGGTTGACCGTGACGGTCTCCGCCGGCTCCTCGTCGACGGCGGAGGGTGCTGCCTCGTCCGCCTCGGAGATCTCCGCCTCCGTCTCGTCGGCGATGGGCTCGGAGATTTCGACGTCGGGCTCGTCGACGAGCGGGAGCTGCTCGGCTTCGACCTCGTCGGCTTCGACTGCGGCGGCGGGGATCTCGTCGAGCTCGAGTTCGTCGTCGAGCGCGACGCCGGTAGCGGCGCCCTCTGTGGCGACGTCAAACAGCGCGAGGATCTCGTTGTACTCGCGCGCGCCGACCAGCTGCGGGGTGATCGGGATGGCGACGCCGGTGCCGGGGATCTCGAGCTGGGCTCGGCGGTCCTCGGTGAGTGCCAGGTTCCAGCTGCCTGTCAGGTGGCCGGCGCTGACAGCTGCGATGCCCACACGCGGGATCCGGGTGACCAGCTCGCTGATGGCTTCACGGGTGGCTTCGTCCGGGTTGTCGCCGAGGATGATGATCTCCGGCGCCCAGGCCTCCGCATCCGCTCCGGTAGTGCGTGCCTGCTCGAGCCCGTCGACGCCGAGCTCATCGAGAGCAGCCTCGACCGCCGCGGCCTGTCCGTGCAGGTTGCGCAGCAGAGTGTCGGTGTCCTCGACGTGACGCACGCGGCCGCTGCCGAGCGCGAGCGGGAGGCGATCGCCGACGCCGACGAGGGTGACCTGGACGTCCTCAGACCAGGTGTTCGCGGCGAGCTCGATCGCGATGGCGGTGAGCACGCCCTGGCGCAGCTCTCCGGTGGCGCCGGTGACGTTGAGCGCACCGATCCGCTCGAGGTCGACGAAGATGTGCCCGTTGTTGTCGTCGTGGCCGAGCATGACCAGCGCCGGGTACGGCGCGGACGGGACCGTGTCGAGAGGCTCGAGGTCGGTCAGCGCGACCATCCAGGCGAGCTTGTCTTCGGGGTCGTATTGGGTGAACGGTGCCGGAAGGTCGGTCGGCTCGTCGAGGTAGACGGCGACCGAGCTCTCATCGAGGCGGAGGGCGTACAGCGCGGGGAGCCGGCTGCCGGTTTCCTGCGCCCACACGGCCAGGTGGCGCAGGGCTGTGTCGACCGCCTCGGCACCCAGCGGGTTCTCCACGGCGCGCAGCTCGAGCTCCACGGAGGACACGGTCTCGTCGGGCATCGCGATCCGCTGGCGGGGCTTGCGGTCGCGGCGCTGCTTGAGACGCCGCCACCCGAGGAGGGTGAGGAGGCCGGCGGCGAGTGTGGCGCCGATGCCTCCGATGGTGGCGACCTGGAAGTAGTCCTCGATGCCGCTCGTGTCGTCCTCGTCGACGTCGACGGCCGCGGCCGGAGCTGCAGCCTCGTCGGCGGGCGCCTCGTCGGCGGGCGCCTGGGTGGCATCCGTGGTGAACCCCAGACCGCTCGTGGCCTCGTCCTCGGCCGCGGCATCCGCACCCGACGCGCCAGCGCCTTCGTCAGCGCCGCCGCCAGCACCCGCGGCACCCGCACCCTCGTCGACGTCGACGTCGACGGCGCCGGCAGCGCCCTCGTCCGTGTCGATCGAGCCAGTGCTGCCGGTGGTGCCCGCCGCGTCGTCGGTCGGAGCGATGGGGACGACGGTGGCCACGGGGATGTTGACCTGCTGGCCGGGGTAGATCCAGTTCGGGTCGGTGATGGTGCCGCCGCCAGGCTGAGCGATGTCCTTCGAGGCCTCGAAGATCTCGGGGTAGCGGGCACCGTCGCCGAGTTCCTCGGCCGCGATGTCCCACAGGGTGTCGCCGGAGACGATGTCACGCTGCTCGTAGGTGATCTCGGTGACCGTCTCCGCTTCGGCACTGGCAGGCGCGGCCGCGGCATCCGCTGCGGCCGGCACGACGGCGTCTGCCGGCAGGGTGAGCACCCATCCCTCCTGCAGCCATCCCGACGCGGTCAGCGCTCCCCCATCGGCCTGCTGCACGCCGAGGTTGAGCGCGGAGATCTCCGCAGCGCGGCTGCGGTCGCCCAGCGTGTTCTCCGCGATCCGGGCGAGTGTGTCCGTACCCGTCACCACGTACTGCGGGCCTGCCTCGACGACAGGGGCCTCCTCAGCCGCAGCCTCGGTGGTCGCGACCGAGACGACGGAGGCGCTCATGGACACCGAAGGCTGCGTGGGTACCTCTGACGCGAACGCGGCCGCAGGCGAGAACAGCGCGATGACTGCGGCGAGCAGACCGCCCATGACCTTCTGCTGGACGCCGAGGCCGGGGATCCGAGGCCGCGGCACACCGCGCAGCTGCGCGGGCAGCTCGGCGAGGAAGCCGACAGCGAAGGTCGCCCACGCGATCCACGCGACGATCGGCATGATCGTCCCGATCAGGAAGGATCCGGTGTAGTCGCGCATCGTGAACCCGGCCACGAGCTCGTCCCACGACGGCAGCGGGTTGCCGGCGAAGAACACGAGCCCGGCGGGGATACCGACCAGGAGCACGGCGAGCAGTATCAGCGACCCGAGGCCCTTTCCGATGCGGTTCATGATGCCTCCTTGGGGGTCAGGGGACGATGACGGTCTGCAGCTCGTTGACCTCGAGGTCGACTGCGCTGTTGGTGGTCAGGTTGACGGTGCCGCCAGGGCCGGCGAGAGAGGTCCACGTCACGGTCCAGTTCGTCGTGGCCGTGACCGTGAAGCGATCGCCGGGGTTCCGGCTCGATGTCGACGTGTACTGGTAACCGCAGGTCGGCGACGTCGTCATGCCGTAGCCGACGTTGTACGGAGTGCCAGTGTTGCCGCAGGTCGTCGACGCACCGTCGCCCATTTGCCAGCGAACGGACGTGGCCTGAGCTGTCGCCGTGATCGTCTGCCCACCCAGCGTCGCGGTCTCCGTGTAGGGGCCCCAGGTCAGCGGTTCGGGGTTGTTGACCCAGAGCCAGATCGGAACCCCGACGTAGCCGCGACGGTGACCCCATTCGGGGTTGACCTCGGGAGCCATGCCGATGTCGATGCCGCGCAGGGCGAACGTGGAGATGAGCTGCTGAGCCGCGGCACCCGGAGTGAGCACACGCAGCCCAGGCGGGACCGTCTCGCTCCAGAAGTTGCTCTCCGTGCCCAGACCAGGCGATCCACCCGGCGACGGGTTGAACATGATGCAGCCGTAGTAGCCGGCCTCCTGCGAGTAGCCCGGCGGGCGGGCCGGCCATACGCCGTCCTTCATGAAGACGTAGCACTGCCGGGTGTTCGACCAGTACGAGGTCGAGCCACCGCAGTCGATGATCGCGTAGAAGCGCTGGTAGGTGCCGCCATCGAAAACGCGGATCTGATCATCCGTCCAGCCCAGCTGCAGAAGGCCAGACTGCGAGTTCTCGTAGTAGCAGGTCGGTGCGCCAGGGGTCCACCCGTTGCTGTCCGGGTTCGGCGCCGGATCCGAAGGCATCGAGATCGTGAGGTAGCACCTGTTGTCCGCATCGCAGTAGACGCCGTTGGCGCCCTGCGCGGGCAGGGCGGCGACGAGAGAGGCCGCGATGAGGGCGATAACGGCGGCGAGCGCTGCGATTCCTCGTCTCAGCATGTGGTCCCCAAGTCGATTCGATCGTTGACGAGCCAGGTCTTGGTCTCGGCGTCGTAGATGACGTGGAACTCAACTTCGTTGCGCGGGGTCGGGTTCTGCATTGCAGGCTTGCCATCAGCTGTCGTGGTGATGCGCCCGGAGGCATCCTGGCAACCGGGGACGATGACGAGGCCATTGGCGATGCCCTCGTATTCCTGGCCGTAGGCCGTGGTCGGCTCGAACTCGATGCGACCTTCAACGGTGGCCTGGCCTTCGATGCTCTCTCCGTCCTCGTTCAGGATCGGCCCGTTGGCGGTCCGTGAAGCGTCTTCCTGAACCCGGCTCAGCATGCGGCCGGTGGCGACGATGTCGAAGAGCTCGGGGCTGTTTCCACCTGTGGCGTCGACCTGCTCCCACACATCGAGGAGGAGCGTGATCGTCTGCTGTGCCTTGGTGATCGCCTCATCCTCGTCGGCGGGTGCTTCGCCGGTGATAGGCGCGACAGTCGGCGTGGGGGTCGGGGTGTTGGTGGGGCTGCCGGTGGGGGTCGGGTTGCCGGTGCCCGTGCATGCGGTCAGCGTCAGTGCGGCGGCGATGATGCCGGCGACGGCGAGGCGCTTGATGCTCATGGTGGGGGCTCCTATTGGGTGATCAGCTCTGCGGTGGCTGTGGCTTGGACGGGGAACGGCACGGGGAGGAAGGTGGCCGAGTAGTCGGTGTCTACGGTGACGGTGATGCGGTCGCCGCTGACGGCGACGCTTCCGCCGACGCCGGCGGCGGCGAGGTAGCCGTTGGCGGCGCTGACGGCTCGGCTGCTGTCGATCGCGGTGGTGCCGTCGCTGATCGCTTGGCCGCTGACGGCGTTCGCTGCGGCGCGGGCGGCGCTGGCGGCGGTGGTGTAGGCCTGCTGGTTGGCTTGCACCTTGCCGGCGCCGTCGACGACGAGTCCGACGATCGCGAGGAACGCGACGGTCATGATGACGAAGTAGATCGTCGCGACGCCCTTGTCGTCGCGGAACTTGGCTCGGAGCCTCTGGACCATGGTGTTCATCGCCGCTCCCTGTAGGCGTCGACGGGAGAGGCGGCGGTGCCTGTGAGGACGCGGGTGCCGGGCAGGCCGATCATGGCGGCGTCGCTGAGTGCGACGGTGCAGGAGACGGTCGCGCTGACTCGGCCGGTGGTGCCGATCGGGGCGCTCAGGCCGGAGGCGTCGATGTTGACGGAGAGTGTGGTGCAGTTGACGCCGGACTGTTCCATCGAGATCCGCGCCATGTCTTCGGCTGCTTCCTGCGCCTGGGCCGTGGTGCGCGCGAGCGATGCTTCGCGGGCCGCGGCCGACGCTGCGGACTCGACGGCGTTGCCGGCCAGCGCGAGACGTCCGGAAGCTGCGAGCAGCACGAGCACCGCGGCGAGCGCCGGGGCGAGGATGGCGATCTCGAGGCCGGCGGAGCCGCGTTCGTCGCGGAGCTTGGCGATGAGGGTTCGGATGGCGCGCATGGTCAGTTCACCCACCTTTCGGTGGGGCCGGTCACGGTGACGTCGATGTTGGTGGTCAGTCCGGGGACGAAGGAGGGGGCGGTGCCGGTGACGGTTACGGTCACGGTGTTGGCGCCGCGGTCGACCGCGACGGATGCGCCGCTGATCGGTGAGCCGGACTGGTTGAGGACTGCGAGGCCGGCGGTGGAGCCGTCTGTGCCGCTGGCGTTGTAGGCGCGGGCGGCGTTGTAGGCGCTGGTGGCGGCGGCGTGGGCGAGGTTGTTGGCGTGGAGGATGATGCCCAGGTGCAGGAAGACCGCGAGGACGAGCAGCAGCACCGGGGCGATGATCGTGTTCTGCAGCGTGGCCGCACCCCGATCACCGGCGAGCGCTTCTCTGAGGCGCTGCCGGTGACCGGTGTTGGAGGTGCGGACCATCTGCGGGTGGCTCTTTCAGCCGGTGGGGATCTGGCCGGCGTAGGCGTTGATCGCGGTGACGATGATCGCCACGACGGCCACGGCGGCGAGCGCGATGCCGGCGGTCCAGATGACCTGCTCGAGGGTGATGGAGCCACGTTCGGGCTCTTCGGTGAAGCGAGCTGCCCGCCCGCGCATGCGGGACAGGAACTCTCGGCTCAGGGTCGACATAGGATCCTGGTTCCTTTCTCTCTCTGGGTGGGTGGTGCTTGGTCTATTAGGTATAGGCCTCGGTTTGGGGCCTTCGCGGACAATCGACTTCCAACGTCTCAGAAGAATGCGTTGAGCACGAAGGGAGTTCCGAGCAGAAGCATGAAGAGGACGCCGGTGAGGGTCATCGGGATGGTCATCTTGTTGGTCGCTTTGTTCGCCTCCGTCACTTCATCATTCAGAAGTCGGTCCCGGAGGTTCTGCCCCCGTGCCCTGAGTGTCTCATATACCGACGCTCCTTGCTCCCCCGAGAGCCTGATCACCTTGGCGATTTCACCCAGGTCGGGGACGTTGATCTCGAGGGAGAGCTGCTCGAGCGCGTCCCAGGGTGCGGTGCCGGCGTAGCGGGCTTCGGTGAGGGTTTGGCGGATTCGGACGAATGCCCAGTTGCGTCCGACCTGGGCGGCGGACTCGAGGGCTTTGCCGGGAGGGGCGCCGCTGATGCGTTCGGATCCGACGAGCTCCATGTAGACGGCGACCGAGCGGGAGAACTCCTTGCGGGCGGCTTCGGCCTGGTCGCGGACGAGCAGGTTGGGCAGGTACCAGCCGCCGATGGCGAGGGGGATGCCGAACAGCGCGGGGATGTAGAACGCGGTCAGGCCGAGGACTTGGAAGATCAGTCCGATCGCGATGGGGGCGATGAGGCCGAGGCCGGCGGAGAGCACCTTCTGGTACAGGAACCGGTTAACGCTCATGCCGATCAGGCGCAGATCGCGGGTGGGGATCTTGAGAGAGGGGCTGTCGCCGACGCGACGGAGGACGGCTGAGCCCACCCGGTTCTCGAGGGTGGCGGCGTAGGCGGGGTCGGCGGCGACGGTGGTGGTGCCGATCCGATCGAGCGCTGCGGAGAGGCTGGGCTGGGTGGGCACCAGTGCGGCGATGACCAGCGCGAAGCCGAGCCCCAGGACGAGGCCAGGGAGGACGATCAGTGCGAGGTTCACTTCTCACCAGCTTTCTCGGTGGCAACGAGCAGACGGGGTGCCGGCACGCCGCGGCTGATGCGTCGCATCCACAGCAATACGAGGGCGTAGCTGACGAGATATGCGGCGAACAGGAGTTGACCGATCGGGGTGCCGTAGGGGGCGGAGTACTGCTGGGCGAGGACCAGGAGTACGAGCAGCGCGACGGTGAAGTAGACGACGAACCGTGCCTCGTTGCGCGGGGTGGCGCGGTCGGCTTCGATCTGGCGGCGCATCTTGACCCGCTCGAAGATGCTCTTGGCGAGATCCTCGAGCGAGGCGGCGAGGCCGGATCCGCGGAGCTCGGCCTTGCGGAGAAGGTGCATCACGAGCACGTCCGCGGTCTCATCGTTGAGGTCGTCGGCAAACGCCTGCAGCGCCGCGGTGGTGGTCCACCGGGCGTTGATGCGCGCGACGAGCTGCGTGACCTGCGGGCGGATCGCTTCGGGGCAGCTGCTCAGCGATGCGGCGATGGTGCGTTCGAGGCCGGCGCCGGAGACGGTGAGGCCGGCGAGGCTGCGGGTCCAGGACTCGAGGGCGTCGAGCTTGGCGATCGTGTTCTCCTCGGGGCCCTTCTGCAGCAGCCATGGCAGGCCGACAGCGGCGACGGGCACGGCGATCACGAGCAGCCACCATCCGGTGATCAGCGCGAACACCAGACCGACCGCGGCGCCGCCGACGAGCTGGATCTGCTGCGTGCGGGTGAAGTCGCGTGTCGCCTTCCCGCGAAGCGCGCTGCGCGTGGGAAGTCCGCTGGTGCTGGGCTTGTGGGCGGCGCCGAGGATGACCAGGATCGCGCCGGCGACCGCGACGATGATGCACAGGGCGAGGGTTGCGGTAGTCATCTCACACTCCCAGGTTCGCGGGGTCGAAGCCGTAGAACTTGAGCTCCTCGAGGAGCCGCGGCGATGGCATGTCAGCGGTGATGAGGCTGCCGCTGGATCGGTCGAAGCGGAACACCTGAGAGGCCACGGGGCGGGAGTTGTTCTGCTCCTCGCCGGGCAGGATCTCGGCGATCTCGGTGACGACGCGGCGGGGCTTGCCGGTCGCGGGGTCGATGATCTTCGAGATCTGCACCACGATCTTGATGTTCTGCTCGATCATCCGGTAGGCGTACACGGGGGTCGTGTTGTTGCCGCGGGACAGCATCAGCGCCGACATGCGGTCGATCGAGTCGTCTGCGCTGGCGGCGTGCAGGGTGGACAGCGACCCGACACCGGACTGCATGGCCTGCATCATGGCGTAGATCTCAGGGCCACGGACCTCGCCGACGATGAAGCGCTGGGTGTCCAGTCGGAGGGTGTCGTAGACCAGGTCTTCGGGGGTGATCTCACCGGGCAGCCGACCATCGGCGCCACGCTCCCCCTCCCCCGGCTTCGCCTCGAGTGAGACCACTCGCGGGTGGCGGTCGTTGATCTTGTGAAGGTAGAGCTCACGCTCCATCTCGATCGTGACGATCTTCTCTTCGGCCGGGATGCAGTCGGCGAGTGCGCGCAGCAGTGTGGTCTTGCCTGCGCCGGGGAAGCCGCTGGTGACGACGGAGACCCCGGCGATGACGGCCGCGCGGAGGAAGGCTGCCGCCTGGCGGGTGATGGTGCCGCGCTCCACGAGCTGGTCGAGGGTGACGTCGACGAGGCGGTGGATACGGATGACGATCGTCGGTCGGGTGGCGACGGGTTCGGCGATCGCTGCCAGACGCGCCCCGCCGGGCAGGTCCATGTGCAGTCGCGGCCGGGCGCTCGTGAACGATCGGCCGCCCTCCCCCGAGCGGGCGGCGAGCAGGTTGATCTCTCGCTCGAGCTCACGGTCGTTCTCGGCGATCGGGTACTGGTACTTGACCACGCGGCCGTCCGCGTAGGAGATCCAGACGTCGTCGAACCCGTTGATGTGGATGTTCTCAACGTCGGGCTCGTCGACGAGCGGCTGCAGCCGACCCAGGCGGAACAGCTGGTCGAAGACGGCCTGCCGGATGGCGGTCTGCATCGGGGCCGGCCAGCGCCCCTCGCCGGGGCGGCGGGTCTGGTCGTCGACGCGAGCTCGGACCCGGTCAACGATGTGGTCCTGCGCTGTCTGTTCGCGCTGCTCGGCGGTGATGTCCATGGACTCGCTGAACACTGCGGCGAGCTCACGGGAGACCTCGTCGCGAATGGCGGCGATGTCGGCCCAGGGCAGATCGCTGCGGGCGTCGAGGGTGGTTGGCGGGGTGACCTCGGGTGCCGGCCGCTCGGGGATGGTGGGCGGTGCCGGCACGATCGGAGCTGCGGGTGCCGTGGGGACTGCCTCGGCCGGGGCGTTCCGCTGTGCCGCGCGGGTCAGGTGCGCGGCGGCGTGGCCCAGGTTGCGCAGGCCCGTGTCGGCCGGTGCGGTCGTCGGCGCCTGCGGGGTGGCCGGTGCCGGCGCGGTGAAGAACGGGATGTTTCCCAGGTCTGCGGGGTCGGGCGTGGGGTCGCTCACTGCTGTCCCTCCCAGTCGGTGGTCGTGTAAGTGCGGGTGTTGAGGACATCGCTGTAGCTGAGCAGCAGCGCGCCGATGGCCCGCGCGTAGGGGGTGCGCTGGGCGCCGAGGGTGGGTGCGCCGACCGAGTAGATGGCGGCGCCCTTCGGATCCCAGGGGATGGTGCCCAGCAGGTTCATGCCGATCTGCTTGGTGACGGTCTTGAGAGGCCAGGTCTCCTGCGTGGTGGGGCGTTCGGTGACGAGGAGATCGACGTAGCTGGCGTGCCCGATCTCGTTGAGCGTGTTCAGCAGCCACTCGGGGACGGTGTTGCGGTTCTCGTCGAGGGAGCGCCAGTGTGCGAGCACGGCTGCCACGGAGGGCAGCGTGCGATCGGTGAACAGGGTGATGCTGTCCGCCTCGCGCAGCAGCGGGAGTCGAGGGTCGTTGACGTGGAGGCGCCCGCCGTCGACGAGGATGTCGTACCCGGCGGACTCGTAGGGGCGCAGCGCGTCGAGCAGTGCCCGCCAGAAGTGGGGGCCCGCGCCGGCGGCGCCCTGCAGACTCTTGAAGCCGGGGATGAGCACTGAGCGGGGGCTGAGCTCGACGGTCTGTTCCCAGAGCTTGTCAGGGGTCAGAGCGCCGTACTGGTCGGCGACGGCCGCTTCGGTCAGTCCGGTGCTGTGGTAGACCTGCCCGCGGATGAGTCCGGGGATGATGCTGCTGGTCTTGGTGGTGTCGGCCTCGACGAGGATCACGGGCTTGGACCAGTTGAGGGCCAGGGCGCCGGCGGCGGTGGTCACGCCGGGAGCGCCGGACGCGCTGGCAAGGAAGATGATCGCCATGCGGGGTCACTCCCCCGTCGAGTCGATGACCAGCGCGACGCGGCCGGTGGCGGCACGAGCGGCGATGTCGGGTGCTTCACGGTTCGGCACGACCAGGTCGACAACCCACACCTGGGTCTCAGTGTCGTAGGTGGCGGTGAACACCGTGGCGTTGAAGCTCTTGGGGGTCTCGACGGGCGGGTCGCCCTGAGTGACGGGGGTCTCGACGACACGGACCTTGTCGCCTGCTGCGAGCTGGTAGCCGGGCATCTGTGCCTGGGTGAGCGTGACGCCCACGATCGAGGAGCCGGCCGGCACCGCGAGGGTGTCGCCGGTGTTGGCCGACGTGATGAGGGTGCCGGCGGGCAGGTCGACCAGCGCGGTGGTTCCGACGAGGTCGGCGGCATCCGCGGCGGAGACCGCGTCGACCTGCTGCCCGCCGGCGAGCTGGATGGTCGTGAGGTCGTCCGTGGTGATCGTCTCCCCGCGCGAGACGTCGACGCTGGTCGCCATGACGCTGACGGTGCGGGTGAGGTTCGTGGTGACCCACCACACGCCGATTCCGCCGAGGAGGACAAGCGCGATGCC
Organism: Microbacterium sp. bgisy189; assembly: GCF_057707225.1. Classification (NCBI taxonomy): domain Bacteria; kingdom Bacillati; phylum Actinomycetota; class Actinomycetes; order Micrococcales; family Microbacteriaceae; genus Microbacterium; species Microbacterium sp. bgisy189. The sequence goes on from NZ_JBYIPT010000012.1 coordinate 28,446, forward strand.
GAGGGCGATGATCGCGGGGCGCCGGCGAGACTTCGTCGGCTGCAGGACTGCAGGAGTGAGTCCTTGCTTCTGCTCGCCCGGCTCGGTGGTCTCTTTCGTGCGCTTGCTCTTGCGGTCAGTGGTGGTGGTCATTGGAGGTCAATCCTTCATCGTGGGGCGGATGTGGGGTAGGTGTCTAAGCAGTTCGGTGAGTGTCTCATATACCGCTGTAGCGACAGCTGGTCTTCTGCTGTAGCTGGACACCGCACCGTCTAGTCGAGAGGCGGAAGGAATGCCTCGTAGGCGGTGATGATGACGAAGTTCCGGGAGGGAGCATCGAGTTCAGCGGTGACGCGATCGAGGATCGCGCGGTACGACGGGGCAACGCGCACGGTGTGCTTGACGCGGGGCCCCGCGTCGGAGACGGGGGCGGGACGCTTCTGCCTGTTGAACAGATCCGTCCAGTCCTCGTCAGTCTCTTCTCCGCCGGCGGTGGCTTGGCGGATCAGTTCAGGAAGACGCTTATAGGTAGCCGAGACGGCGTCCAGGAGGACCGTCTGGTGGCTCTTGCGCGTCTTGGCCATGTACGCCTGCAGGCGGTCGTTCAGTGGGACCGGAAGGTGGACGGGGACGCCCTTGGTCGCGGTCTCCCGCTCCTCCCTCTCTCCCCCGTCTTCGTCCTCCGTGCGGGTCGTGCGAGTCGGCTGCTTGCGCGGCGCCTGCTTCTTCGCAGGAGCGGCCGCGGGTTCGACCGCCGCTGCAGGGGCGGGCTCCGGGGGCGGAGCCTGGTCGACGGGGGGCTCCACGGGTTCTGCGGGAGCCGGCGTCGGCGCGGTGCGGCGGGTGAGTTTTCCGAGATCCTGACGAGCCATGTCAGGCCTCCTTCATCTGGTTGGCCCACAGCGACGTGAGCTCCAACGCGACACTGGTGTAGTCGGAGATCGCTGCTTGGTTCTTGCGGGAATCGGTGTACTGCGTGACGACCTTGCCGTCGAAGGGAGCGTCCTCGACGCTCGCGGACAGACGAATGTGACGCTGGAAACGCGGGAGTCCGATCTGCCCCTCGATGAACTCGACGGTGTCGAGCTGCTCTTCCCAGTCCTCGAGTCGCCGACCGCCGCGGCGGGTGTCGATCTTGTTCAGCAGGAGTCGGTAGGGCACCCCGGTCGGGATGATGTGCTCGACCAAGGTGTCCGCGACCGATTCGATCGCCATGGTGGCGGCTTCCAGCGGCAGGACGATGAAGTCGGCGACCTGCAGGACTGCGGTGAGGACGCCGGTGTTCTCATGGCTGCCAGGCGTGTCGACGAGGACGATGTCGTAGCCGTCGAGGTCACGCAATCCCATGATGTTGTTGGGATCGACGTCGGCTGCGAAGTCGAACGGAAGGTCATCCCCCGCTCGCTCGGCCCAGCGTGCTGCGGACTGCTGCGGGTCGACGTCGACCACGAGCACATTGTTGGCGCGGGACAGCGCGGCCGCGAGGTTCATGACGGTGGTGGTCTTGCCCACCCCGCCCTTCTGGTTGCAGACGCCGATGATTCTCACGATCGGCCTCCACGGACGAGGGTGTTGACAGCGGTCGCGCCAGTCGAGCGCGCGATGTGCGGATGTGTGGCGCGGGTATGGGGCAACTGTGGCGGGTTCATGGGCGTCAGTATAGCGTCACATTCACGCCTATATGCAACAACAATCGCGCGTGTCGTGCGCGGCGCATGCGCTAGAGGTTGCGATGCAACCGCGCTAGCGCCGTGCACTAGACGCGCTGTATTGGAGCAATGACGGCGCATGCAGTGCGCGTGTACTTGCGCTCTATCTGCGACATGTAACGCGCCAAAGTCGCGACGTACAGGCACAAGCAATGCGCAATCAAAGAGCAGTACAGGCGACCGACTCGCGCTAGTAGTGCGCATGTTAGAGCGCAACATCATGCGCGGGTAGGGCGATGAGCTAGCGCGAGTATTGCGAGTGTTATTGCGGATGACTAGCGCGGGTGTGGCGCGGGGGTTGCTCAGCGTATCGCGCGAGTGATGCGGTGATCTGGCGGGGGAGTGGCGGGAGGCTATCGCGACGTTGCTGCGTGGGTACAGCGCAGAGCATCGCGGCGGGGTAGCGCGTGTGTGGCGCCGCGCTGGCGATGGTGGAGTGCGCGTGTCGCGAGGGCTGGTAGGGGAGTCGTGGCGGGGCATCCAAACGATGGATGCGGGCGTAAGCGGGCCTGTGCGGCCTGCTGAGGCGATTTCGGCCATGAGGAGGGCTCCGAGTGAGGCGGAGGGGAAGACAGGGCCCCTGGGGGCCATCCAGAGGCCCTGTCTGTCTGGGGGGGGCGGAGCGGTTAGTGTGCTCCGGCCTGTGGGGCGCGCTCGACTCGTCGACTGCGCTTGCCCCTGGATGGCGGGTTGGCTCAGCTGCGGCGCGGGGCGTAGGAGACCTTGGCCTCCATGTCGCCACTGACGGCCTGCATGAGCTTGGTGCGGATTCGGCACACTCGGCGGTTGAGCGTCTCCCGGCTGACGCCGAGCTCGGCCGCTGCTTCCTCACGCGCCACACCGGGGTCACCCTCTGCGAGCTCGATGCGTGCAAGCAGCTGGACCTCGTCGCGGCGGAGGGTGCCGGAGTCGATCGCCCAGGTGAGGATCGTCACCAGATCCCGGAAGACGTCGTCGCTCTCGTCGGGGCCTGCGATCTTCTCGAGCAGCTCGTCCTCGATCGGCATCGCGTCGACGCTGTGCTCGCTGCCGAACCAGACTCCGAGGTTCTTGATCGTCTCGAGACGGATGTTTCCGGAGACGGAGTGGACGCGCTCGAGCGGGTAGGTGTGAATGACCTCCCAGAGCACGCCGATCGTCGCAGTGCGGGCGTCGGCGGGGGAGTGCTGCCACAGGCTGCGCATGCTGCTGCAGCTGCTCGGCAGCCGCAGCGCGAGCGGCATGAACGACTTGAGCAGGACGCGGCCGGCGAAGGTATCGCCGGCGTGCTCGAGGGTGAGCAGCTCGAGCAAGAGCGCGTCGCGCTGTTCGGGAGCTTGCGGCTGCCGGATGAGGTTCACGGCCTCATCGCCGGTCAGCTCGCCGAGCGTTCCGAAGTGGTGAGTGGTGTGGGAGTGGAAGCTGTTCCACTCGTCGAACAGCTGGTCGGCAAGAGGTGATGTCTTCGCCCAAGCAGTCATGAGAAATGGCCCTTCGTCGTGACGTCGGTTGACGAAGGGCCACGTTCCTCAGCACCCCTGGTTCAGATCCTGGAAAGTTCCGGGCGGGCAGGAGAGTGCCCGACCGGCGGATGCTGGCTTCGGTGGGTCTGAGTCGCGATCCGATGCTGTAAATGCCCGTTCAGGGGTGGTTTCCATGTCTCGCTGCATGGGCGCAATATCCACGCAAGATTTCTTCGATCCGCGATGTCCGCGAAGGGCCGAAAACCCGGCCTATACAGATATGCCCCCGTTGGTCGGGAGGCATCAGGACTCCGCGGAAGGGACAGAAACGTGAGCGAGAGCAGCACCGCAGACAGCGCCGACGACGCCATGTGGGAAGGATTCAAGCCCGACGCTGCACGCGCGATCCGTGCGCGCCAGGGGTTCGAGGAAGCGGTGGCGAGCACCCTCGACGCACCCTTCGACCCCTCCACGCATGGCCGCGTGGTGAAGGCGGTTGAGGAGCTCTCGGCAGCGGTGCCGGCAGCTCTGCGGGTGGCGCAGCTGCGAGTGGGAGGAGCTGCATAATGGCGCGCCGCGAGAAGACGTCGAAGCCAGCCAAGGAGACGAAGACCGTCCCGGCACAGGGGAGCAGCTGGACCCATGGTCGGCAGCTGGGCGGCAAGGTGCTGTCCGCACTCCTGTTCGCCGCGATCGCGTGTGGGCCCATCGCGCTCTTCGCCGCGGCCGCACGTCCGGCGCCCGTCGTCGCCGCAGCGCCCGAGGCGCAGGCAGCGGGGCTGAGCACGCAGCAGCAGGCTGCCGGCGGTTACGCGGAGGGATTCGTCTCCTCGTGGCTGAGCGCGACGAAGGACGCGCCGGGTGACCTGGCTACCTACGTCGACCTGGCGGCGCTGCGGCAGCTGTCGGTCACGGCCTGGGAGTACCGCGACCTGTCCGTGGTCTCCATCACACCCGTCGACGGCTCGGACTTCGTCAACGTCGTCGTCGCGGCGAACATCAAGGAGCTGTCGGTGACGGACTCCGACGACACCAGCACGACGAGCTGGCCGCGCCGCTACTTCCAGGTGGCGATCGCGGTCAACGGAGACACGGTGCGGGCAGTCGGTCTCCCGGCCCAGATCTCCGCTCCCGTCCAGGGCGAGACAACGTCGCTGGTCTACAAGCAGACCATCGGATCCTCTGACCCGTCTGCGGAGACGGTGTCGGCGTTCCTCGGCGCGTACCTTGCCGGCTCGGGCGACCTGTCCCGATACAGCGCCCCGGACACATCCTTCGTGGCGATCTCGCCCGCCCCCTACGTGATGGTCAACGTCGAGGAGCTGCGGTCGGACCTGACGCCCACGGAGTCCCCGAGCGATGGCGACACCCTCAAGGTGCTCGCGACCGTCTCACTGCTGAGCCCGCTGGACCAGCAAGTGACCTCGACGTACACGCTCACCCTCACCGCGCGTGCCTCCCGCTGGGAGGTCAGCGCCATTGATCTTGCACCGCAAGCGGTCTCCGACAAGGGATCGACAACCCCCACGCCGACACCGTCCGGTAACGGCAACTAAGGAAGGAACACCAACCATGTTCGATTGGATCAACGGGATCACCGCTGATGCGACGACTGCTTTCCGGGCGGTCGTGTTTCTCGCAGCAGCAGTGATCTTCTTCGTCGTCGCCGCCAAGGTGCGGTTCGCCATGGCGACGACCATCATCACCGGCATCGCGTGCGGCCTGGCCATGTTCCTCGCCGCCGGCGGTGGCGAGTGGGTCATGGGCCTCATCCAGACCGAGACCGTCGACGCCATCGGAGTGACGATCCACCAGATCGCAGCTCCGGCGGACGTCCTGGTGCTCAACGAGACCACCACCGCGGCCGGCGACACGGTCTACCGGCTGGTCGCGTAAGGGGCGAACGTGGCCGATCGCGACGAAGAGAGAGAGGTTGCGCGCTTCTACACGCGCAGCCGCCGGTTCCCAAAGTTCATCGGCCGTCTCCACGACGGCACGAAGATCCCTGGGGGCCCCTACACGCTGACGCAGGGCGTCGTCCTGGCGATCGTCCTGGTCGTCGCGCTGATGACGCAGAGCGTGTGGGGGACTGGCTCTCCGATCGTCGACATTCCCGTCGCTGCCTTCGTGTCCTGGGGAGCAGCGTGGGGAGCCGGAAGGATCCCGGCCACACGCCGGAACCTGCTGAGCATCATCACTAGCGGCATGTCCGCGATGACCCGCCCCGCAGCCGGCCGCTACCGCGGAGTGACCATGCGGGTTCGCCCGCCCCACTTCGCAGGCGGCGGAACAACGATCGCCGAGCCGGTCGGAGCCACGCTCGCCCGCCCGGATAGCGAGAACACCGCACCCGCACCGGAAGCGCCCGTCGTGGCGCAGCCGGTCCTGCAGCCGCGCTCGACGCCGCTGCCGGCGCACGCACCCGCACACGCGGTCAGCGGCGTCGAGCGCCTGCTGCAGCAAGCCCGAGGAGGCAACTGACCATGAGCTACTCATCCCTCCTCCCCATCCTCGGCGGCACGCCGATCACGGTCCCCCTCAGCGGCGGTCGCGATCTGCTGCTGGCCACGCCGACCGACTGAGAAACGAGACGACGATGCAGATTCCGGCAACAGCGATGACGAGCAACCTGATGTGGACCCGCTCGGGCGTGGTCTGGGCGACGTGGCGGCTGCAGCCGCTCCCGTATGCCTACGCCACCGCGGCCGCAAAGCAGCTCGTCAAGGCGCACCACCAGGCGCTTTTCCAGGCCCACCGGGGCGAGGGGCTGCTGCTGGGGCTGTGCGCTGACCTGGACCCGGTGTCGATCGTGGAGCGGATGCTGGATGGGGTTCGCATCGACGAGTGCCCCGACTGGGCGCGCGAGGTCGAGCTGACCCTGGACGCGCTCGAGCAGATCCCGCTCGGAACGCGCGCGTTCTGGTTCTCGGTCCCGCTCGCGGCCGGTTCGATGAAGGCGCGCGCGATGTCGGCACTGCGCGCCGCCGACACCAAGCTGCGTGACACGCTGGCTCTTCCCCGTCAGCTGCCTACCGACTCCGAGATCGCCGCTGCTGCGCGGATGGCCAAGGAGATCGAGGTCCGCATCCCCGCCGCGTTCCAGCCGACCCGCGCAACGCCCGCCGAGCAGATCTGGATCGCCCTTCACTCGCAGCAGCGCGGCCTCTCCGCAGACCTCGCCGCCCCTGTCCCGCCTGCCGAGGGTACGGAGGACGGATTCGGCGCCGACGAGCTCGCGCACTTCCAGATGCCCTCCGCGATGCCAAACCCTTGGCTCGACGAGGGCGGGCAGAGTGACATCGCCCCCAAGTCCGGGCAGCAGTTCCTCCCGTTCAAGCGCCGCTACCTCAAGGTGCACAGCCCCTACGCGGACGAGACGTCGTCCTACCAGGTGGTGCAGGCCATGGTCGCCGCGCCCAAGGCCGGCTGGGTCTCGCCCGGCGTCGAGTGGATCTCACACGTCGACCAGTTCCCCCTCGACGTCGACTGGGGGATCCGTTTCACCGTCACCGGCGCCGACGAGGTCAAGCGTCGCAACAAGAAGGCCGAAACCGCCATCGAGGAGCAGTACAAGCATCAGGAGGGCACCGCGACGATCACCGGCGGCGGATCCGACCTCGGCGAGATCGCAGAGACGCTGGCCGCGTACCACGCCTCCCTCAACCGCTCCGACAAGGAGGTCGAGGTTCAGGCGACGGTGCTGTTCGCTGTGGGGGCAGATACCGCCGATCTCGCGAAGGCCAAGGGCCGATTCGTGGCAGACGAGTACAAGCGCGCCGACTTCCTCCTCGAGGCGCCCCTGGGCGGTCAGGAGGAGCTTTGGTGGGCGATGATCCCCGGCACGCCCACCGGGCGCATCGTCCGTGAGCTCACCCAGATCACGACCGGCCGGGAGTTCGCGACCGGAGTGCCGCTTTCCAGCAACGAGCTCGGAGACGAGAAGGGCGCCCGCTTCGGCGAGAACATCAGCACCGCACGCCACACCCCGATCCTCCGCGACGCGGACGGCAGTATCCAGGCCGACACCAGCGCCAGCTTCGGCGTGGTCGCCGAGCTCGGCGCCGGCAAGAGTGTGCTGCTCAAGGGAGACATGGGCGACACGGTCGACCGCAACGGCCGCGTCGTCGCGATCGACCGCACAGAGGCCAAGGAGTACGCGGTCTTCGCGCAGAGCCTCCGGCCGGACACCACGACGATCGTCGACCTGATGACCCCGGAGTACTCGCTGGACCCGCTGCGGGTGTTCGGCCCTCTCGTCGGCGCACGCATGGTGCAGTCGCTCTTCGCGGTGATGCTCGGCATCCGGGCTCGCGACTCCCGAGGCGTTGCCCTGTCCCGCCTCCTCGAGCCGGAGTACGTCGCCGCGCACGACATCACCAGCCTCGGTCGCCTGCGGGCACATCTCAAGACGATCTCCTCCGCGGAGAGCGATGAGCTGTCGGGCCTGATCAACCTGGTCGCGTCGAAGGACATCGGCGAGGTCCTCTTCAACGACGGGCTGACCGCTGTCGACCTGAAATCGCGTGCCCTGGTCTTCCTCACCCATGGGCTGTCGCTGCCGGACAAGACCGAGCTCGAGCACGCGCACCTGTTCGAGGAGATGCCCCTGGAAAAGATCTACGGCCGCGCGATGTACGCGATGCTCATGGGGATCTCCCGCGAGGTCTGCTTCATGAACCCCGGCGAGCTCGCCGGCGCCTACTTCGACGAATGCCACCACATCACCCAGTCACCCGAGGGTGAGCGCGACCTGCGCATCGGCATCCGCGATGGCCGCAAGCACCGCGCGTTCTTCGCCCTTGGCTCCCACGATCCCGCCGACTTCGGTGAGACCCAGACGCGCGGCCTGCTCAAGACCCGCTACGTGATGCGTCAGACCGACAAGGATCTGGCGCGCCGCGCGATCGAGTGGTTGACCGGCGAGCCTGCAGACCCGGCGATGGTCCAGGTGGTCACCGAGGATCTGTCGCCGCTCGGCCCGGACGGCAAGGTCGCCCCTGAGCGGCGCGGTGAGGGCCTGGTCCGTGACCAGCGCGGCCGGATCGGAAAGTTCCGCAAGACGCTCCCCGAGCGCCCCGACCGACGCGAAGCGGTGCTGTCGACTCCGTCTCTGGTGACGCCATGATCGGGTTCTACCGGCACACCTTCGAGACCCTGGGCGGCGCGTTCTGGCGGATCCGGTTCTGGGTGCATGATCACCCCCGGTGTAGCAAGGTCTTCGCCGTGATCCTGATCGACCTGTTCCTGGTCCTGTTCGGCAACACGTACTGGGCCTTCGCCGCTGACGGTGGCGGCTCGTCCCCGTTCATGCTCGGCGGCGACATCACCGACAGCGACGGCGTCCCCCTGACCAACTACACGGTGCTCCCGCTTGACCGCGGCGACGTGTTCACGATGGGGAAGTTCTTCATCTCCATGTGGATCGACCCGATCTGGACCGGGCATCTGGGTCTGGTGTCGTGGATGATCTGGTTCTGCGACTGGCTGCTCTCCTTCGAGTGGGTCGACATCGTCGCGGCACCGTTCGGTGCGCTGGCCGACCTCCTGCAGGACTTCCTCGGCGAGATCGCGTGGATCCCGTTCGCGCTGACGATCGCCGGCGGAGTCGCAGGCCTGGCGATCATGCTCGGCCGGCACTCCACCGGGTGGGCGGAGCTGTTCATCTCGGCGTGCTGCGCAGTGCTGGCAACCGGGCTGCTCGCCAACCCGATCGCCTCGCTCACCGCCGCCGGCGGCGCCTTCGACACCGCCCAGGAGTACGGCGGTCAGATCGCCGCCGTCGTCGTCACCGACGACATCAACAGCACGGAGCTCGACTCCGAGAACCTGCTGTCCGCTGCGGTCACATCGCAGCTGGTCGACATCTTCGTGAAGATCCCTGCGCAGACGATCGCGTTCGGCCACGCCCTCGAGGGGCAGTGCGCCACGACCTTCACCGACACGATGACCAGCTCGGCGCCTATCCAGACCGGCGGCAACGAGGTCCGCGACGCGGTCGGCGGCTGCGACGAGGAAGCGAAGACGTTCAACCAGAACCCCAACTTCGGCCAGGTGCTCACGGCTGTCACGATGACCCCCGGCGCGTTGACCCTGTTCATCCTCCCGATGGCATTCGCCGTGCTGTTCCTGGTCACGGTGCTCGGCTTCCTGATCTCCGCGATCAAGACCATGTGGAACGTCTACATCGGGATCCTCCCGGTCAACCGATACCCGCTTTGGAAGTCCCTCGCCGACACCTTCATGGGCCTGGTCGCGATCGTCTTCATGGCGGTCGTCATGGCTGCCGTTCTCAAGCTGACCGTCGCAGCAATCACCGGGCTCAGCAGCCTGGGGATCCCGCTCGTCGCGCAGATGACCTTCGCAACGCTGGTGATGATCGTGCTGCTGTTCCTGATCATCCGGGCGCGCCGGATCGCGAAGAAGACAGGCCAGTCGATCGCCGAGCAGCTCTCGCGGTACGGCATCGGCAAGGGTGGCCCGACGCAGCGCGACGGGGTCAAGACCGTCGCGGCGATGGGCGCCGTGTCGACGATCGCGGCCGCGGCTCTGCGCCGCCCTGACAACACGGTCGACGCGCGCTCCATCAACTTCGGCGCTGCGGCCGCGCAGGACATCGGCACAATGACCGCCACACGCCCGCCCGCGACGCCTATGCCGCCCTCTTCGCCATCCGGCGGCTCGTCGGGCCGTCCGGCGCTCCCGTCGCCGCAGAAGGGCCCTGGGGGCGGATCAGCGGCGGGTGCCGCCGCCAAGGCATCGAAGACGGCGGATCTGGTGTTCACGGCCGCGCGAATCGGTAAGGGCGCCGCAGCTGGCGGTCTTGCCGGCGCCGCCGGCGCCGCGGCGCTCGAGGTCGGTGGCCGGGTGGCGACCAAGGGGGCATCCAAGGCGGTCTCCGCGGCCGCGTCCGCCGGTAGCAGCACGCCACGAGCTGCCGGTGACCCGAAGGTGGTTCCGATGGTCGTCGACCCGGCGCCGACGTCGACGCGCACCCCGGACGGCCCGCGCCGCATCGTCGTGGACTCTTCGGGCATGGGGCACATCGAACGGCGCCCCTCCTCCTCCGGGGTCGTCGACATCACGTCGCTGCCACCGCGCGCCCCTCGATCCCCGCGCAGCGGTGAGATGCGTGCCCGGCTCGCGATCGCGCAGAAGTAGTCCGCATGTCCGCATCGGGAGTGCTCGAGCGCACCGCTGACGTCGCAGGCGCCGCCAGCGGTGGAGACGACGGGGACGGAGGCGGCTCGCGCAAGGTCATCCTCTGGGTGATCGCGCTCGTGCTGGTGCCGGTGGTGATCTTCGCCGGCTACACGATGTTCCTGATGATGGCGATCGCCGGCGCCTCCGGCGGCGGGTCGTCGCAGTGCACAGCGGGTTCGCTGACAACCGACAAGCTCGAGGTCCAGACCACCGGAGGATCGACCCGCACCCTCGGTGCGACCGAGCTCAGCCACGCGGCCACCATCCTCGCGGTCGCTCGATCCCTGGGTGTGTCCGCGCGAGGACAGCAGATCGCGATCATGACCGCGCTGCAGGAGTCCGGCCTGAAAATGTATGCCAACTCCTCGGTGCCCGAATCTCTCGACTACCCCCACGACGCGGTTGGCAGCGACCACGACTCGGTCAACTACTTCCAGCAGCGCGTGTCGGGCTGGGGCACCGTCGAGGATCTCATGGACCCCGTCTACGCCGCCAAGGCGTTCTTCGGCGGCGAGGAGGGCCCCAACGGCGGATCTCCTCGAGGACTGCTCGACATCCCCGGCTGGGAGGAGATGGGGCTGGGAGAGGCTGCGCAGACCGTGCAGGTCTCCGCGTACCCGACCGCCTACGACAAGTGGGAGCCCGCCGCTCAGCAGATCATCACCGCGGTCGGCGGGTCGGTCAGCTGCGACAGCAGCACCGTCGTCGGGCAGGCCGCATTCCCGCTCTCTCCGGGCTACCAGATGACGTCCGGCTACGGTCCCCGCGACATCTCGGTCCCTGGCGCCTCCTCGTGGCATGTTGCGATCGACCTGCAGCACTGGCCGAACCCGTGCGGCGACCCCGTCTACGCGATCCTGCCTGGCACGGTGACCCTCAGCAGCTCGCTGTGGCTGTCAATCAAACACCCCGATGGGTTCGTGGTCTCCTACCTGCACATGTACAAGAGCGAGCGCCTCGTCGACGTCGGGGACACCGTCACTGCCGGCCAGCAGATCGGTGCGGTCGGGAACGTGCCGCCCAGCGGAGGATGCCACCTGGACTTGCGCATCAACAAGAACGGGACGACCAACGCGGCCGTCGCCGCGCTGCGGGAAGCACCTGCTCTGGGTGCTCCCGCCCAGTACGCCGGCTTCGTGGACCCCGAAGAGTTCCTCCGCCTCTACGGCATCGAGATCTGCCCCACAGACGGCACCTGCCGGCGCCTCTAGCCCCCTGGAAACCCGCGCGATATCACGGTTTGCGCCCTACTGACGACCTGGAAACCGGCCTGTAGTGTGGGGATCAGCCCCGGCCCGAAACGGGGCCGAAGCCTCCCCCATTCAGACGGTGACTCGTGCCCTCAACAGATGTCAGCGCCACTGGCGACGCCGACCGACCCGCAGGGTCAGTCTCGGCCACCGGCTACCGCTCAATCGCGTACTTCCTCCCGGTTGCCCTGCACTCGCGGCTCAAGGCTGCGTGGTGGGCGACGAGAGACGAACCGGAGGGCGCGCCGGCGTTGGCCGGTCTCGTCGAGGTCGCGATCGGCCACGAGGCCGACCGTCTCGAGCAGCTCTACAACGAGGGCGTCCCGTTCCAAGCCGCGCCCACCCGCGCCCAGGGGGTCAACCCCAAGGGGGCTTCCGGGTACCGCCACCAGACCTACTACCTGCCGGTTGCCCTGCATGCGCGGCTCAAGGCTGCGTGGTGGGCGACGAAGGATAAGCCGGAGGGCGCCCCAGCGTTGGCCGGTCTCGTCGAGGTCGCCTTCGAGCGCGAAGCGAGCCATCTCGAGCAGCTCTACAACGAAGGCGTCCCGTTCCCGCCGGCGCCGGCCAAGGCACGGGGCATCAGTCGTGCCGCAGCGCAACGTCAAGGCGAGTGGCTCCGCGGCGAATGGGAGCGCCGGCGGCAGGCGCAGACCCCGCCCGACGCCACCGACGACTGACCTCACCCCGGCGAGCTCCGGGGTGTTGCAGGGAGTATGCGCCGCAGTATGCCGCCGATATGCGCCGCGATATTGCGCCATACCTGCGCGAGGGTTGCTGCTGGAAATATTTCCCAGGGGGAGGGGGTCAAGCTCGATTCGACAACCGTGCCTGCGGCAGAACGCCAATCGGGCTTGATCCTATCACCCGTGTCAAGCGCGGGTGTAGCGGAGGTATTGCGCTCATGCGCGCCGCGATGTGGCGCAATACCCGTTTCCAGTCCACCGTCTCGATCTCCTCGGGCTCACTCTGGCGTAGGGGACATCACGAGTGCGTCAGGGCACGCGGAGAATCCGCGATGTCCGCGAAGGAGCCGATCGCCGGCCTATACCTCGCAAGAGGGTCGTGAAGTACTCGGCCCGCTCAGGAGGCTCGAATGGCAACTCGTGTGGCATCACGTCCGCCGGCACGACCGCCCGCACCGGCAGCGGTGGCGTTGGGTGTTCTTCCCCGACGTCAGCTGACCGGGATCATCCCGGCGCTGCTGTGCATCGCTCTGGCGACGGCAGTGACGGGGCTGAACGCGGTGCGGCCGTTCACCGATCTGGTTCCGCTGCTGTGGGTCGTCGCGGTGCTGCTCGCCGCCGCCGCCGTCGTGTCCGGTGTGCGCACCTTCCAGCGTGAGGGTCGGATGGACCCGGCGATCGAGGCGGTGCTTCCACTGCTCGGCGCGGCGCAGCCGACGCGCGCGCTCGTCGAGCCGGTGAAGTGGACCCGCGGATGGGTGGGACTCCCGGAGCGCATCAAGATCCGATACGCCTCACACGTCGACGACACCGATCCTCGCTTCGTCGATCAGATCCTCGCCGGCCTGGCCCGCCGGCTCGGAGCGGAGTACCGGGTGCGCAAGCACAACTCGAGGCGCTGCGTGCTCGTCGTCGAGCTCGCCCCAGCCAGCGATCCGATCTCCCGCGAGCAGCAGCGCGCGATCGAGGTCGTCAAGCTGGTCATCGACCCGAGCGCGAACGTCTCTGTGAAGAGCGCCGAGGACGGATCGGTCTCGAAGATCGAGGTCAAGCACAACGTGGGGCCGAAGATGGCCATCGCCGCCCGACGCTCTCAGGTCGAGAAGGTGGTCTCTTCGATGCTTCCCGGCCGGTGGCGGGCGCACTGGGATCTCGAAGGCGACAAGATCACGTTCGAGGTCCGGCCGACGATGCCAGACATGGTCCTGCACGAAGTGGAGCCCGCAGCCGCGCTCACCCATGCCGCCTACAAGGCGTTCAGGATCCCGATCGGCCCCGACGAGGACGGCCAGATCCAGTCGTGGCATCCGGCGGTCTCTCCGCACTGCCTCGTCATCGGTGGCACCGGATCGGGCAAGACCAGCTTTCAGCACACGGTGCTCACCCACCTGGCGCACGCGCACTGGCGGGTGTGGGTACTCGATGGGAAGAGGATCGAGTTCGCCGGGTTCCGGGACTGGCCCAACGTCGAGCTCGTCGGCGCGCGCGTGGAGCACCAGGTGCGGATGCTGCATGCCGCGCACGAGCTCATGGAGGAGCGGTACTCGCAGCTCGAGAACGGCACGGCCCGTCTCGAGGACTTCGACCCGCTCGCCCTGATCATCGACGAGTACGCGACGTTCAAGGCGCGCGTGCAGCGGTGGTACAAGACGGTCAAGCCCAAGGGGGCGCCAGCGCAGGCTCCCGTCCTCGATCTGCTCTCCGACCTCGCCCGCCTGGCGCGATCCGCGAAGATCCACATCCTGCTGGGCCTGCAGCGTCCCGACGTCGAGTTCCTCGGCGGTGAGATGCGAGACAACTTCGGCGCCCGCGTCAGCTTCGGCCGTCTCTCTCCGCAGGGCGCCAACATGATGTGGGACAGCTTCGCGGTCGGTGTCGCGATCCCGCGCAACAAGCGCGGCCGTGGCGTCACCCTGAACGCCGAGTCCCTCCCCGTTGAGATCCAGGCGTTCTACACGCCGGATCCAGCGAAGCTCGACTCCACCGACAAGGGCGACTGGGATCACCTGGCGGCGCTGCGCCCCGAGGTCGCGGACTACGAGCGGATGATGGTGCGCGACCCGGAAGCGGAGCTCACCGACGATGGCGAGGGCGAGGAGATCGAGCCCGACTACTTCCAGTGGGCTTCGGCCGAGATCGTCCCGTGGGATCCCGCGGCCTCGTCGACGAGCAAGCACGAACCCCTCCGCCCCGCGAACGTCACTCCGCTGGACCCGCGCGAGCGAGTCAGGTTCGTCCCCGATGTCGACGACGAGACACCTGACGTCGACGCGGCCGCGGACGGCGACGGGTACGGCGAATCGCTCGAGGGGCCCGCGGTGGAGCTCGAGGTCGGAGATCTCCTGCTCGTCGACTCGGCCTTGGGCCTGTGGGCCGTGATCGAGGGTGTGGAGCCCGATGTCGTCGACGACGAGTACCTCGCGATCGAGTACCGCGACCTCGACAACGGCGAGGACGGGTTGCTGACGGTCTTCGACAACTCGGTGGTCAGCTACCGCCGACCCGAGGCTGCGTGATCGTGGCCGCCATGACGCTGCGGGCCACCTGGCCCCGAGAGAAGGGATGAGCCGGATGTCGAACCAGAGCGTGTCGGAAGACGACTGGATCTCGCTGCTGCTGATCGCCGTGCTCGTCCTGGCTAGCGGCGCCGTGTCGCTGGGGATGTTCCTCGATCCGCTGCGCGCGTGGATGCTGCAGTACCACTTGCTCGAGCAGGGCGATGCCGTGGCGATCGCTGTCGTCGACGGCGTTGGGCTCGGCTGGGGGCAGATCCTCGTCATTCTCGCGATCCTGATCGGTGCGATCGCGCTCATCGTGTGGCTCAAGCGCCGCGCGGCTGCCCGTGTCTGAGCTGTCCGCCATGCTCAGCAAACGAGACCCAGAAAGGAGGAGAGATCACCCATGACAACCACACTGACGAACGGCGACAAGTCGATCACGCTGTTCACGAAGCCATCGTGCGTGCAGTGCACCGCGACGTATCGCGCACTGGATGCGAAGGGCATCGACTACGACGTCGTCGACCTCAGCGAGGACGCCGCGGCGCTCGAGCAGGTCAAGTCGCTCGGCTATCTGCAGGCGCCGGTCGTCATCACGGATGAGGATCACTGGTCGGGCTTCCGTCCCGACAAGATCGACGAGCTCGCGCAGCGGCTCGCGTGACTGACAGCAGAGGCCCCGCCGGCAGCTCTTCGCCGGCGGGGCCTCTGCTCTGCTCGTCCGAGTGGGACATCATCTGTGCGGCATGTGCGCCGCTGCCCACCGCTGCAGCAGCTCCTCCCGGAGAGGCCTGTTCAGCTCGAGCATCCGCCGAACCCCGACCGGCGCTGCATCCGTCGGCGTGCCGACGTCGAGCGTGCGCAGCCCGAGATGCTCGCAGGCCCATGCTGCGAGCTCGTCGAGCTCCACAGTGACGGTGGCGGTGACGTCAACGCGCTGCTGCCACTGAACCTTGTAGGCGGGCATCGGACGCTCAATCAGGATTGCGGAAGAAGTCGATCACGAGCGCGATGGTGAGGGGGACGAGGATCACCGCTACAGCGGTGATGATGATGCGATCAAGGATCGGCGCGGCGAGGATCCCGAGCCACCCAGCGAGGACCGCGGCCGCGATGTACAGCAGCGCGATCGCGAGCCGGCGGAGCCAACGAGTCGTGGGCTCCGGGATCGTGCGGGGACGGGCGGCGATGGTCATGAGCTCGCCCCGCTCTGGCCGGCACGGTGCTCGCGGATATGCGTGTACGGGACGGTGCCACGGTGGCCGTAGGCGTCGACGATCGTGACGCTCTTCGGGTTTGTGCGCGTGACGGTGCACCAGCTACCGAAGTACTTGATCTGGTCCCCGACGTCGATGGTGTCCCTGCTGTGGTCGGTGGCGACACCGGTCGCGATCTGCTCGGCCCGGACCTCCTGCCAGTAGATGAGCTGATCATCGGTCGCGGCCAGCTCCCGCTCGAGCCGCTCGGCGTAGGCGCCGGTCGCTGCGACCGTGACCTCGACATACCCGCCGGGGAGGGTGCGTCGGGAACCGTCGAGACGTCGACGGATCCCGGCAAGGTCTGCACGGAGCTTCTCGATCCGGTTCGCCACAGTGATCGGCGCGTACCGCGCATCGTTCGACGCGGCCGCGATGTCGGCACGCACCTGGGCGCGCCGTGCCTCCGCGTCGGCGTCGATCGAGCGGCGGATCGCCGCGTCCGCCTTCGCGATCGCTCGGCGGTGGCCGGCCTCCGAGTGGTGTCCGACCTTGATGGGCTCGCCACCTTCAGGGAGACGTCGCAGCGCGCGTGCTGCGCGCTCCGCCTCCTCTGTGGCGTCCTGTTGGCGCCGAGCGGCGCGCTCCGACAGTGCGGCAGCGCGGTCGTCCCTGCGGTCGACCAGGTCAGCCTCGACGACGGCCGCAGCCCGGCGTTCATAGTCGATCGAAATCTCGACAACGAACCCGGCAGAGGTGAGCTGCTCGGCGGTGCGGTTGATGATCGCGGTCTTCGGTTCGCGGTCGCGGGA
Source organism: Microbacterium sp. bgisy189 (assembly GCF_057707225.1). Lineage (NCBI taxonomy): Bacteria > Bacillati > Actinomycetota > Actinomycetes > Micrococcales > Microbacteriaceae > Microbacterium > Microbacterium sp. bgisy189. Next base: position 45,218 of record NZ_JBYIPT010000012.1, read on the forward strand.
GTGGGGGATGTACCAGGATCCGAGCGCCCGGCTCCACCGCCAGCCGTTGGCCTTGAGAGCATCGGCCGTGCCGTCGCCCCGGCTGGTCCCTTCGATGAGGGTGCCTTCCGCGGCAGCGTGGATGATCGTGAGCGTCATGGCCGGCTCCCTTCCCGCGCGGCCGCGTCGTGGGCGAGCGGGTGACGGAACCCGATCTCCCGTTCCCAGACCTCCGCGGCGCGGTGCAGGCCCTCGTACTCCTTCACGCCCAGGTGGTCGGGGGAGTCGACGAGCGTCCGGTGGGCGAACCGACGTGCGATCGCGTCGCCGAGGCGTTCGACGAGGTCACGCGCAGGGGACTGATCCCATCCGGGGTGGTGGCAGGAGACTTCGGCGAGTAAGAGACGGCTGCGCTCGATCTGCAACGCCTGCTCGTCATCGGCCATGGGGACGATCTCGGCGACCGGCTGCCATTCGTAGCGCGGTGCGGCGATGTGCTGCTTGATCGCGTAGCTGACGCTCGCGTAGTTCTCGTCCCAGAGGCTCTGACCCATCCGGTCGGCGTTCTCCGCGAGCTCGCGCGGAGTGTTGCTGCGGTAGGCGGGCGTGGAAATGTAGGCGGCGGTGACCAGCAGGTCGATGGTGTCGCGGTTCACGGGAAACGCGCGCATGATGAGACCCCCTCGGTAGGTGGTGAATGTGACATTCACTACCCTAGGGCCGGTAGTCACCCATGTCAATGCATGATGATGATGATGCCGCCGCAGCATCCCCAGCCACGCCGTGGGCAGGGTGGGTGGTATGAGGCGAGAGGGGCCTGGGCGGATACCGTTGGGATCGTGCCGAAGTCACTGTCGATGAATGAGATCCGAGCCCGCGCTGCGCAATTCACCCGCGATTGGCAGGATGAGCCCGGCGACGAGCGACAGCAAGCGCAATCTTTCGTTCGGGATCTGCTCGGCGTGTACGGGATCACCCAGACCCGCGCGGCGTTCTACGAGAAGCGCGTCAAGCGCTCATCGACCGGCTCGCGCGGATACATCGACGCGCTGATCCCTGGTCTCGCACTTATCGAGATGAAGTCGGCCGGCAAAGATCTCGTTGCGGCCGAGCAGCAGGCGCTCGACTACATCGACGACCTTCCCGACCCGGAGGTTCCTCGGTGGGTCATCACGAGCGACTTCCGCCGGTTCCGCCTGCTCGACCTTCACGCTGAGAGCGAGGGCGTGCAGGAGTTCACCCTGACCCAGATGCGGGATCGTGCCGACGCGCTGGCGTTCCTCGCCGGGTACGGTGAGCGCACCTTCGGATCGAAGGCGCAGGAGTCGGCGTCAATCAAAGCGGCGAAGCTGATGGCGTCCCTCTACGAGGCTCTCGAGGGGTCTGGGTACGACGATCACGAGGCGTCGGTGTTCCTGGTGCGCACCTTGTTCGCCCTCTACGCTGATGACGCCGGAGTGTGGGATCGCGATCTGTTCCTCGAGTTCCTCGAGACCCGCACCGCGACGGATGGTTCCGACCTCGGGCCTCAGCTGTCGTTGTTGTACCAGGTCATGGGGCGCGAGCCGTCTCGTCGGCAGTCGAACCTCGACGAGCTAATCTCGCGGTTCCCCTACGTCAACGGCGGGGTCTTTGAGGAATCGGTGTCGATCCCGTCGTTCGATGCCGGCATGCGTGACCGGCTGATCTCGGCGGCGATGTTCAACTGGTCTGCGATCTCGCCGGCCATCTTCGGCAGCCTCTTCCAGGCTGTCAAAGACAAGGCAGCTCGGCGTGAGCTCGGTGAACACTACACAACCGAGACCAACATCATGAAGGTCATCGGCCCGATGTTCCTCGATGAACTGCGGCAGCGGTTCACGGACGGATATCACGACACCGCCAAGCTCAAGAAGTTGCGTGCCGACATGGGGCTGATGCGGTTCCTGGATCCAGCGTGCGGCTGCGGCAACTTTCTGGTGGTCGGTTACCGGCAGATGCGAGCACTCGATCTTGAGGTTCTGCTGCGGATCCAGGAGTTGTCCGGCGAGACGGCCCGCACGATGTTCTTCACCGAGGAGCACCTGGCCGTGCGGCTATCGAGCTTCCACGGGATTGAGCTCGAGGAATGGCCTGCCCAGATCGCAGCGACGGCACTGCACCTGGTGGAGCACCAGGCGAACCAGGCGATGGAGCTGGCGCTAGGATCTGCGCCCGATCCGCTGCCACTGGACAAGATCAAGAGCATCGTCGTCGGCAACGCGCTGCGCGTCGATTGGGCAACCGTCCTAGGACCGACCGAGCACCTGTACATCATGGGAAACCCACCCTTCCTCGGCCACGCCACCCGCTCGTCAGAGCAAGCGCAGGAACTGCGCGACGTGTGGCGGCGGGACGACATTGGGCGGCTGGACTACGTCACCGGCTGGTATGCGAAGGCGCTCGAGTTGCTCGGCCGTCCCGGCTACCGGGGCGAGTTCGCCTTCGTCTCGACGAACTCGATCGCGCAGGGGGAGCCTGTGCCGGCGCTCTTCGGCCCTGTGTTCGCCGCAGGGTGGCGAGTCAAGTTCGCACATCGGACATTCGCCTGGTCCAGTGAGGCGCCCGGTGCCGCGGCAGTGCATTGTTCGGTGATCGGATTCGACCGGCCGTCGAGGAAGAGGGCGCGGCTGTTTGACTACTCCGGAAACCTCAAAGGCGAGCCCGTCGAGATCCCCGTGGTGGATCAGCTCAACGGCTACCTGGTGGACGGCCCGATTGTCCTGGTCGATCAGCGCCGAAGCCCACTGGCCTCGGCGCTTCCTCCAATGGTGTTCGGGAACATGGCTCGTGACGACGGCAACCTCCTGATCGAGCCAGGCGACTACGCGGAGGTCATGGCGGATCCGATCGCCGCGAAGTACGTCCGACCGTTCGTCGGCGCCCGGCAGCTCATCCACAACGAGCCCCGGTGGTGTCTGTGGCTCGTCGATCTGGACCCCAGCGACATTGCCCGCTCACCGATACTCCGCCGGCGGCTGGATGCCGTGCGCCAGTTCCGCGCAGCATCGAGGGCCGAGTCCACTCGGCAGATGGCGGAAACGCCGCACCTATTCGGTCAAAGGTCGCAGCCCGACACGCCCTATGTCTGCGTGCCGCGGCATGCGAGCGAGACCCGCAAGTTCTTCCCGACAGCCCTGTTCACCCCGGATGTGATCTGCGGTGACGCCAACTTCAAAGCAGATGACCCGGACGGCCTCGCGTTCGCAGTGATCTCGTCTTCGGCATTCATCACCTGGCAGCGCACCATCGGAGGCCGCCTCGAGTCTCGTCTGCGCTTCTCGAGCACCCTGACGTGGAACACCTTCCCGCTGCCTGCCATCACCGATTCACAGCGTGCCGCGATCATCGCCGGCGGCCGAGCCGTTCTGGATGCGAGAGCGCTACGCCCAGAACGCTCGCTCGCAGACCACTACAACCCCCTGGCGATGTCGCCCGAGCTGCTCCGTGCCCACCGCGAACTCGACGCTGCTGTCGACAAGACTCTGGGGCTGCGTGGAGCAGCAACGGAAGCTGACCGGTTGCGAGCGCTGTTCGCCAGCTTCGCGAAGCTCACTACAGCGAATGAGCTCGCGATGCCGAAGAAGCGTCCCCGTAAGGCGAGAGCCGTGAGCGCGGCGTCGTGAACTGGCCGTACCCGACCGTCCCCGTCGACGGGATCGCGACGGTTGATGAGGACGGCGAAAATCAGGTCTGCGCTTGCGGCAATGATTCGGCTACCCAGGATTGGCGAAGTGCCGATCGTCACGGGTGCCTTACCTTCGATGCGGCGGGTTCGTCCGATCCGAACGAGTTCGCGGTGTGCCCGGTGTGCGGCCGCGTGTATCCCAACGCTGCGCTGTTCCGGGGTGCCGCGGCGGCTGTCGCCCGCTATGAGATCACGAGCGCCAAGGTCGTTGCTGCGCTACAACGGTATGACCACGATGCCTACGGATCCGGCGCGCCGTTGACGAGCTGACGGCAGCGGCTCAGCGCGCGGTTGTCAGTGCGTCAGCATAAGGTTCGCTGTTGTGGTGCAGCACTGGTCTCCGATGTCTCAGCTGCAGGCGTCACCGGAGCCGGGGATCTGGTACGTGTTCGATCACAGTAAGCGGATCGCGATTATCCGCCATGTCGAGATCCGCGGCCGCAGGCTGTTGCGGTCGGTGACGTTTGATCGAGATCCCGATCGGCGAGTGTTGATCGGCTACTTCCCGGACGATGCGATGCGTCTCGCGGTTGAGTGCACCTGGTCTGAGTATGTGAGGGCGACCGGCCCTCCGGTTAGTAATCGTCGATGATCGCGTGCCGCCGGGGCAAGAGAAACGGCACCCGGCCGGAGCGTGGAAATTGTCACATTCACCAACGATCCAACTGAGGAGGAGCCATCGCCCCGAGGGGCGGGAGGGAACCTGCTCAACAGCCGGGTGCCGCGCCTTAGTGTACCGCGCGGGGCGGTCAGAGCGGGGGGGATTGCAGGAGCTCGTCCGCGACTCTGTCGAGCAGCTGCGGGGTGAGCTGTTCGTGCCGGCCGGCGCGCTTGATGGCGTCGATCGTCGCGAGGATCGTGGTGTGCGCGTCCGGTGCGGCCGGGATGGTCTTCTGTGCCCGGCGGATGCGGGCGCTGAGCTCGAGGATCGCGGCTTCGTCTCGCTCGTTGTTCGCGTAGCCGGCGGCAAGCTCGAGCGCCTGGTGCAGCAGGCGGATCTCGGCGGTGGTCAACGGCGTGGTCATCGTGTCCTCATGTTCAGGAGCTCGGCGGTCAGTTGGGCAAAGCGCGCGTCGACGTCGCGCGGGTCGGCAAGGTCGGCGTCAGGAGCGATGGGGCGGGCGTCGTAGAAGTGGTGACGGATGACGCGGCCGCGGTCGTCGACGAAACCTGCTCCCTCACCCTCGATCGGTTCGAGGAGGGTGACGACGTCGACCGTGAGCTCTCGTGCAGTGCCGCGTTCCCTGATGAGGGTGCGGTCTCCGATGTGCAGCGCGGGCCACGGGGCGAGCTCGGGGTCGGTCATGGGACTTCCTTCCGTGCGGCGGGGGATGGGCGACGCAGTCGTCGAGCGGACTTGGGGATGGGTTCGTTGCGGGGCAGCTTGGCGAGGAGCCAGTCGTCCCGGACGGCTATGGCGGCGGCGAAGCACGTCATGAGTGTGGGGTGGTGGTGGTTGGCGCATCCGGCGCGGGTCTGGCATCCGAGGTCGTAGCCCTCGGGGCTGCCGTGGACGATCCTCTTGGCGACCTCGTCGGATAGCATCGCCGGCTCCTCAGTCGAAGGTGGCGTCGATCAGGAGGTCGAGCGCGTCGGCGAGCTCGCGGAGACGATAGCTACGTCGGCCGGCGATGACGTGGCCGAACAGATTGACGAAGTGCAGCTCGCGGGTGGCGGTGTCGGCGACAGCGACGGTATGGACGTCGTGCGCGTCGATGTATTGCCAGCTGATGATGTAGTTGCGGCCGGCGACGTGCGCCTGCGCCCAGCGAAGGAGCAGCGCGCCGAGCGGGCCCTCTTCGGAGGCGCGGGGCGAGTAGGGGTCTGCCGGCACGATCGCGTCGACGGAATGGAATCCGACTGAGGAGCGGGTGATCTCGTAGCTGTCGAGCGGGATGTCGGTGAAGAGGTCGTTGTATCGGGTGCCGGTGTCGTCGGTGATGACGATGTTGTTGAGCGTGCTCATCGGTGTCTGGTCCTCTCGGTGTGTGGGTCAAGCGGCGCAGCTGGTGAGCTGCGCGCGGAGGGCGGTGTAGTCGGCCGGATTGACCGTCAGCTGGTACGCGGCGAGGACGTCGACGAAGCGGGATGCGTAGACGCATCCGTAGTCCGCGGCCGGGGGCATCCACTCGGCGGGCCCGCGGTCGCTCTTGGACTGATTGGCGCTGCCGTCCGTGGCCTGCAGGTTGAGCGGGTCGTTGGCGAAGTGTTCGCGCTGCGTCTCGTCCCATTCGTCGGCGCCCTGGCGCCATACCCAGGCGAGGGGCACGATGTGGTCGATCTGCACGAGCTCGCTGGTGCCCTGTCCGCGCTGGAAGGTGATCGTGAGCCCGGTGTACGGGTCGTGCAGCGTTCCGGTGAGGACGACGCAGTCGTGGGTGCCGGGCTTGGTGGTGATGTCCTCGAGCGCGGCCGCGAGCGCATCGTTGCGCTGGTCGCAGCCGTTGCGGTCGATGTCGGCCCAGCGTTGCCCGAAGGCGTCGCGCTGATAGGTGTCCTGATTGTCAGCCTCGGCGATGTCCAGCTGCTCGAGCTGCTCGAGGCTCGCGGTGGCTTCTGCCGTGAGGTCAGCCGATGGCGTTGCCGGCGGTGCGGCGGATGCGGGGGGTGGGGTCTCGATCGTCGCAGCGGGACTGCTGCTGGCGGCCTGCGTGGTGAGGGCGATCGCGCCGGCGAGCAGTGCGACGACCAGGGCGCCGGCGGCGGATGCGGTGCGGGTGGTGCGGCGGGTCATGGTGGTCCGTTCAGAGGAAGAGGATGGCGCCGAGGACGACGGCCGCGACGAGCGCGGCTGCACTGATGGCGAGGCTGGCGAGGAGTTTGAGGGTGCGCCGCACGGTGCGCTCGGCGCGCCGGATGGTGTCGAGGGTGACGAGGATGCCGACGAGACCACCACTGCCCAGCAGCAGGGGAGCGAAGTCGCGCGCGGTGCTGAGGGCGAGATCCATGGTTCCTCCGGGTGAGTGCGTCTAGGGGTATAGGCCGCGGTTGGGGGTGTTCGCGGACAGGGGTGATCCGGGGACGGGCATGGGCGGGCCCGTCCCCGGATCCGGCTACGCGGCCGTTTCCTGGCTCTCCTCGCCGAGCATGGCGTCGGCGATCGCGTTGACGGCGCGGAGGACGTTGCCGGCGACGCTGCGGATGAGGTCGACGTCGCCGCCGGCCCATCCCGCGACGTAACCGATCGACCACGCGCTGGTGTCGAGTCCGAGGAGTCCACCGGCGCAGTAGGCGACCGACTCGGCCTCGGTCTCGATCACGCCGCGGTGCTCGCGCGTGCTGCCCTCGTCGAAGTGCAGGAGTGCGTGGCCGATCTCGTGCAGGAGGGTCTTGACTCGCATGGCCGGCGCCATCTTCGCGTCGACGCGGATCTGTCGGGTGAGGCCATCGGTGTACCCGTTGAGTCCGTCCTGCTCGATGTCCTCGAGCGCGACGTTCCACCCCTGGCCGGTGATGTAGACGGCGAGCTGGTCGAACAGCCCGGCGACGTCGTCTCCCTCGAGGTAGACGGCGGGCTGCTCGGGAAGCGGCTCTCCCTCGGTGTCGGTGACGTCGAAGACGGAGAGTACGGGGTAGATCACCCGGCTGCTGGTGGACTCCTCGCCGGTGGTCTCGTCGACCTCGACGATGCGCTTGGTGGAGTAGCCGAAGATCTTGATCGACTTCGCGCCCTTGACGACGTGTCGGCCGAGGCTCTCCCACTGGCGGTAGCCGAGGCAGTAGGTGCCGCCCTGCGCGAGGATGAGCATCTGGTTGGAGAATGAGCGGCGCCGGACAATGCGGGCGAACCGCAGCCAGGCCTTCCAGTTCTCGCTCTCGGCGAGTGTGGTGACCTGGGCGGTGAGCTGGGCGTGTAGCGCTTCGGCTTGCGCGCGGCGCTCTTCCGGGGTGCGCCGGGTGGTGCTGGAACGGCGGGTCTTGGTGGGCATGGAGTCCTCCCTCAAAGTGGACAAGTAGTGAATGTGACATTCACTACTCTAAGGGGTGGGCGGACAATGCGTCAACACCGGTTCTGAGCGGGCCAGCGGGAGGCGGTCAGCCCTGCAGAATGTCGGTGGCCGACTTGGGGTACGCGGTGCGAGGCAGCGTGATCGGTATGCGCCGGCGCTGGGTGCTGCTGCCGAGCGGGAAGGCGTCTGGTGCAAGTACCTTCTTGCAGGGAGCACTATTCATCAGTTCTCACTTGCGGTGTAGCCGGATTCAGCAAGGCTTCGACGCGCAATCGTGAGAACCGTGCAGGAACGGTACGACGGGTAGACCGATGCCGCGTCAGGGCTGGCCGTTAACTCGAGACGTGTCCAGGGTTCCGCGTCATCACCGCTGCGAGAGAGAATTTCAACGCCGACGGCACTCGCTGTAGCAACAAGAGCTACGACTGACAGAGTCAGTCCTCGATGTCGCCTAGTTGTTCCCCGGCGAGAGCTCGTTGGACGAGCCGCGCATGTTCTGCGGACAACGGGAACTGGATCTCATCGCAGTCTGGAAAGTTCTCATCCCCAGCACTGACGCTCAGGAGGAAGTCGCCTCCGGGTTCTCGGAGCACGACGAGCATGCCGCTTGTCAGTGAAGGCTCTCCGTCGATTGTGCTCACTGGCCAGGTCAGCGCGATTCGAATGAGTTCGTCGCTCATCAAGATGAAGCTCGATTCTGGTTGCACTTGCTTGTTGAGCCAGGCTACCGAGCCGACCCACGAGCCAAGCGGGTCGCCGTGCGCCGATATGGTGCACACATGAAGCACCTGCACTACGGCTCGATCGTTATAGCCATCTCTGATCAGTTGGCCTCGACCTTTCAGACAGCAGCGCACGACTTCATGGCCGCGGGGCGCTCTGCAGTCTGGCCAGTCTCGGGCTACCGCGATGATCGGGATGAGATCTCGATTCAGCTGGCTGTTGGTCCTGGGATTGCGTTTGCGATCACCGACACTTGGCTCCCCGACGAGCGCGAGCCTTCACGACACGATGCGGACTCGATCGCATACATAGATGGCGAGCACGAAGCCCTCGAGAAGGAGCAGTTGAGCGAGGCGGTCCGGAACGTGCTGGTGTACGGCCGGTTCGACAGGCACTCAATGAAGGATGCCGGAAGCTGGCGGTTCAGCGGGCATCCAGCCGTTACCGACGCACACGATCCTCAATCCGCCGTGAACTCCCTAGGGCGTGTTGATTTAGTGCCGGGGTCGCTGGAGTCCAGTTAGTGCGCGTTGCCGAGTCCGCCAGTGAGGCGGCCGTGGAATCGGGCGGTGGCGTCGTTCATGCCGGTGAAGGTGACGGTCTTGCCGAGGTGTTCGTATTTGGTGTGGATGGCGTCGAGCGCGGCGACGGTGGATGCGTCCCAGACGTGGGAGCGGGTCAGGTCGACGACAACGCGGTCGGGGTCGTGGGTGTATTCGAACTGCGTGGTGAGGTCGTTGCTGGAGGCGAAGAACAGTTCTCCGTCGACGGTGTAACGGGCGGTGGGCTGGCCGTCTTGGTCGGTGATCTCGCGGGTGACGGTGGTGAAGTGCGCGACGCGGCGGGCGAAGAGGATCATCGCGGCGATGACGCCGACGCCGACGCCGATGGCGAGGTTGTGGGTCCACACGGTGATGCCGACGGTGACGACCATGACGAGGGTTTCGCTGAGCGGCATGCGCTTGAGGGTGGTGGGGCGGATGCTGTGCCAGTCGAACGTGGCGACGGAGACGACGATCATCACGGCGACGAGGGCGGCCATGGGGATGACGGCGACGATGTCGCCGAGCACAAGCACCAAGACGAGGAGGAACACGCCGGCGAGGAAGGTGGAGATGCGGGTGCGGGCTCCGGATGCCTTCACGTTGATCATCGTCTGCCCGATCATCGCGCAGCCGCCCATGCCACCGAACGCGCCGGAGAGGATGTTCGCCGCCCCCTGAGCCCACGCTTCGCGGGTCTTTCGGGAGTGGGTGTCGGTGATGTCATCGACCAGTTTCGCGGTCATGAGGGATTCGAGGAGCCCGACGATGGCCATCGCGGCGGCGAACGGGAAGATGATGCCGAGGGTGTCCAGGGTGAGCGGAACGTTCGGGATGAACAGTTCGGGCAGGCTCTGCGGGAGTTGGCCCTGATCGCCGACGGTGGGGACGCTGATACCGAACACGACAGCGGCGGCAGTGAGCAGAACGATCGCGACCAGCGGTGCCGGGACGACACGGGTCAGCAGCGGCATCAGATACATGATGAGCAGGCCCGCGACCACGAGCGGGTAGACCATCCAGGGCACCCCGAGCAGCTGCGGGATCTGCGAGATGAAGATGAGGATGGCGAGGGCGTTGACGAACCCGACCATGACGCTGCGGGGTATGAACCGCATTAGCTTCGCCACCCCGAGAAGTGCCAGCACGATCTGGATGAGCCCACCGAGGATCACGGTGGCGATGAAGTAGTCCATCCCGTACTCGCGGGCAACAGGGGCGATGACCAGCGCGATGGCGCCGGTTGCGGCGGTGATCATCGCGGGCCGGCCGCCGAGGAATGCGATGGCGACCGCCATCACGAACGACGAGAACAGCCCCACCCGGGGGTCGACCCCGGCGATGATCGAGAACGCGATCGCTTCGGGGATCAGCGCGATCGCGACGACCAGTCCGGCGAGGACTTCGCGGGTGAGAATGCGGGGGCTGCGCAGCGCTTGCAGAACGGTCGGTTCGATCCGGTAGCGGGCGGCGGGATCTTGCGTGGGCACGACGGCGGTCACGGTGCTCCTTCGTGGTCGGCGGGGATGTAAGCCCGCAGGAAGGCGCTCCGTTGCGCCGGGAAGTCTCAGAGATTCGGGAGAGGATGGATGCTGCACGACAGGGTGCGAGCGAACAACGAGACTCTAACGTAACGTGAGGGTTGAAGGAAATCGGGGATCATGACTGACGCGGCGATGCACATCGGTGAACTGGCCGAGCGCACTGGTCTGTCACTGCGCACCCTCCGCCATTACGACGAGATCGGTCTCGTCACTCCGTCCGGACGCACCGATGGCGGGTTCCGCCTCTACACCGCCGACGACGAGGCACGGGTGATGCTGATCCGCCGGATGAAACCCCTCGGCTACAGCCTCGACCAGATGCGTGAGCTGCTCGACCTCATCAATCTGGTCAACGCCAACCCGCGCGATCCGGAACTTGATGCTCGGTTTGAGAGTGTCCGGCAGGAGGCGCTCGAGCGGCGCGACCGTCTCAGAATCCAACTCGCCGCCGCCGAGGAGTTCGTCGCTCAACTTCACGCCCGCTCCACGAAGGTGTAAGCGGCTCACCCAAGTCCGCTCAGCGCGCGCCGGTCTTGACCCAGATTAAAGTTCCGGCGAGACAGATCGCGGCGCGGTAGTTGCGGGCGAGTTTGTCAGAGCGCATCGCGATCCCGCGCCACTGCTTGAGCCGGTTGAAGCACCGCTCAACCACGTTGCGCCCCTTGTAGCGAGCTTGCTGCTGGTCGCCGAAGTCGATCGGCCGACCCGGCCGCTTCCGGCGGTGCGCGATCTGGTCGTCACGCTCCGGGATGGTCGCAGCGATCCCGCGGCTGCGAAGCCAGGCGCGGTTCGCCTTCGAAGGGTAGCCCTTGTCGGCAAGTACCCGGTCCGGGCGGGTTCGGGGCCTACCCTTACCGGCGCGGGGCACGCGAATGTCTTCGAGGACCGCGGTCATCATCGTGGTGTCGTTGACGTTGCCGCCGGTGATCAGCATGCCCAACGGCCGGCCACGGCCATCGCAGACCATGTGCAGCTTGGTTGTCAGTCCGCCGCGAGAGCGTCCGATCCCGTGATCCGGCGGCTCGACCCACGGATTCCTGTCATTCGGTAGAGCCCCCTGTGTCCCGCTTCAGGGTCGCGCCGTGCTGATGCACACGCGCGATCGTGGAGTCGATCGAGACCACCCAGTCAATCTTCCCGGCGGCATCTGCCTGCCTCTGGACCTCCGCGAGCAGCTTCTCCCAGGTGCCGTCCGCGGCCCATCGGCTGAACCGCTTGTAAATGGAGTTCCACTTCCCATACTGCTCCGGCACGTCCCGCCAGGGAGCGCCGGTGCGGTACTTCCACGCCATTCCCTCGACAGCGAGCCGATGATTCGTCCACGGCCTCGACCGGCCCGTAACCGTCGGCATCAACGGCTCCATCACGGCCCACGCCTCGTCAGAGATCTCGTGTCGCATCACCGTTCAAGGCTCACCGAGACAAGGGCAGATGACTTGATCAACACGCCCTAAACCGCGAGGGAATCGATGTCGTCAGCGTGACTGAGAGCGGCGCCCCGGGCGACTCAGCTTGGTCGAACTTCTACATCCTCGGGCGGTATGTCGACACTCACCTGTGAGATGCAACCGGTGGCGGGCTGCCAGTGCTGCTTGAGCGCTCTTGCGGGGTCGTTTCGTAGCGTGTCAACATCGGTGGGAGCTGGGTCGTGGAGTGCTTCGGTCACGATGAGGACGCGGCGGGTGTCGGGCTGGATGGCTGCCGTCAGACCTCCCCGATACGTGTGACAGTAAGCCTGTCGAGAACGTCTTCCGGCCGTAACCGGTGCTGATCGAGCAACTTCACAACTCCATCGGTACGTTCGCTCGCCACTTTGATGTTCCGCAGTAGCTGCAGACCTTCCCAGAGCCGCTCGGTATCTGTCGCGAGTGCGCGGATGTCGTCGGGTGTCACGCGGTAGCTGTCTCCGCCGGCAACTGCGATCGCGTCCTTATGGACGAGCGTGCGCGGGGTGACCATAACCGCTGCGCTAATCTCGGGGACCGCGACCGCTCTGTCTTCCGCCACAAGTGCGAGGTGCCCGTTCACCTGCAGGGTGTCGGTCACACCAATAACGCCGTCGATCTTGTGTTCGCTCTTCGCCTCGACGCTGATCCACTGTGTCTCGTCCCAGCACCAAGCAGAATCGGTCCGCGAGTTCCCCTTCGGCTTGAACGCGTGCGCCCCTAGGAACAGCCCGAGCTGTGTGAGCGCGGGTTCGTAGGCCTTGTGGTCGATCTGCGAGAGGCCATCGAGCATGTTCTCGAACGCGGTCTTGAGCTTCGCGGGACTTCCCACCCCGTCTATATAGGTGCTGAGCCGTGATGCTGCACTCAGAAGCTGTGCGCTCGGGGCGAGAGCTTGCCGGCCTTGGAACGGAAGGAACGCTGCCATCCACGTAGCGGGCTTGGCGGCATCGACCGCCTGCGCGGCAAGCGCGTCCGCCCTGACGGCCAATTCTTCGTCGTTTGCATCGCGGGCGGCCTTATCGATGGTGACCGCGGCTCGGAACAGCAGCGTGGCTTGGTAGCCCCGCACCGCTGGATACGAGGTCAACGCGGTCGCCGCGAGGTGCAGCTTTTCGCTGGCCGCCTTCCAATCCGCGTTCCACATTCTCTCCATCGCTTCAACCTCGTGCTTCGCCGCCTCCGCGAGTCCGGGTGCCTCCGCGGGCTCATGCTGCACGGCAGCAGCCCTGATTCGCGCGAGCTCTTCCTCTGGGTCACTTCGCCACTGCTTGCCCTGCTCGAGGAACATCGCGACGTTCTCTCGAACGTCGTCGAGCGACGTATCGGACTGGTCCAGACCGAACTCGATTTCGGACTGCAAGTCAGGCGACAGTGTTGCGCGCATTTCTTCGCGGGAAAGGTAGGTGGTGGTCTCTTTATCGGCGACGATGACGAGTGCCCAGTCCCTTGGGCCGCGGGTGCACCGTCCGATGCCCTGAACCACGCGGCTCCGTACCCGTTCGGCTGAGACGGCGGCCGCGCGCGCACGGGAAGCGTAGAACCGCTCCTGGAGGTTGGTGACGCCGGGATATCCAGCCATCGTTACTGATCGGCAGGCCTTGCCGGGGAGATCGATGCCGTCGTAGCGGTTGGCGAGCAAAGCGACCGACTTGGTCGACGCGGCAAAGTCGTCGAGCGAATCCTCGACGTCGCTTTTTCGGAACACAGTCCAGTTCTTGGGCACGATCGTTGTGCTGGCGTTCTCCGCCTCCTTCTCGCTCGGGGTGATGACGATGGACTTCCCGACCGACTTGATGAGTTCTTTGGTGAGCTTGTCTGGATCCGCATTAGGAACCAAGTGCGGGAATACGAGGAAGCGACGTCCGGAGGTGGGGGTTGGTGCTCCCTCGGGGCGGTGCAAGCGTGCGACGGATGGCCTTCCGAAGGCGCGCTCCAACTCGCCAGAGGTTCCGAGCGTCGCCGAGAGGTAGACCCGTTGCGTTGCCGAGGCGAACAGCGAGTTCTCGAATGTTGGCGGGGTGACGGGTCGTGCTTCGATCTTCGACCAGGAGACGTAGAGCGTGCAGGCAGCGAGGTGGCCTCCTATTGCGTCGAAGGCGAATTTCTGTGCTGCTGCGAACCGATCGGAGCGGTCAACGCGCGCGAAGGCGCCGAGAGCACGTGCAAGTCCCGGCAGTGCGTCGTCGCGTTGGGCGAGGACGAGACCGTCAACAAGTTCACGGGTTCCTGCGCCGGGGGTGTTCCCGATGAGCTGCTGATACCGCTCCTGGGGGAGCATCGGTGCGACCGCTTCCAGCGCCTCGCTCCAAATCGACCCGTAGAGGTGGCGTGGTATTTCGACGGTGTACGCCTTTGACACGTACTGCTCGCCCGCGTGCGCGTCGTCGAACACGATGATGTCTGCCTCAATCAGCTTCGGAGACGTGTTGAAGATCGAGCTGTAGGGGACCACGGCCGTAGCCTTCGCACGCTCGTACTTGCTTTGAGCCGACGGATCCCACTGCTTCCAAGACCCCGAGAGATCGACGACGTCGATACCTTCCTTCTCCGCTGCCGCTACGACTTGACGCACGAGCTGCTTGGTTGGGCAGACGAAGATGGCGCGCCCCTTACCCTCGCGGCGCCGCCAGTCCGCGATAAGAAGGCCGGTCAACGTCTTCCCCGTACCAGTCGGCAGTTCGATCGCAAGATCCCGGGCACCCACGCGCTTCTCGGCATACTCGCGCAGCAGATCGACCTGCTGCGGCCATAGCGTGTCTGAGTTTTCCCCCGTCTTCCGCAGTAGCGGGAACAGCTTCTCCGGAGTTTCAGCGCGCAACTGCGTATCCGAGCGCTTCTTGATCGCCATCGTTCCCCCTAATTCGTCGGTGCCCCTGGGCGGAGCGTTCGTGCGCGACTGAGACCACCGCTCGAACAGCGTTCACGGTCTGGAACACTTGCTCCATGAGCACTGACAAGGAAGTCGTACCCATACTGGTCACGCTAGGACATCTCGGCGACGACAGCCTGCAGCTGCGTTTCCCGTCGGAGCACAGCGACGAGATCCTGAAGCTTCTCGACGAGCACGGTATCGACCACAACACAGCCATGGAGCATTCCTATGATCCGACTGATTGGATCGAAGTAGTCAAGGTGCTCGGCATAGCTGCCGGCAGCGCCGGCGGCCTGCACGGTCTGGCGAAGGTGATTACGGCGTTCGTTCGTCGTCACGATGGCAAGCGATTCATATTCACGAAGGACGGCGAATCCGTAGACGCTCAGGGCTACTCCCAGCGGACGGTAGAGGCCATGCTCCAGAAGATGCCACAGGAGCAGGCAGATCTGGACGCCGCCACCCGACGCGCGATGGGTATCGACGACGCTTAGAGCGGCACGGCACCGCTCCGAGCAAGTGCCATGGCCGCCCAATGGGACATTGAACTTGCCATGAAGTTCGGGCCTGGTCGTCTGGTGCAGTGCTCAATCGCAGTGAGCTTGAGGGCGCGGCCCGACCGTCTCGAGGCCGGGCTTGCGGAGTGCATAGCATCGGTGGCATGCCGGCATCTCGCAATCGCATCTCTGCCATCACGCGTCGAAAGCTGTTCGATTCGATCGCGCTGTCAGGGTTGGGTTGGTCGGGCCGTCTCCAGGAGCCGGACTTCCTTGGGCGCCTCTACGATCTGAGCAGCTTGCCGAGCGCGGATACGCGGTATCGCGATGCGCATGGAGACATCTGGCAGCACCGCGTGAACAACTACGACTGGGACGACGACTGGGTCTTCTCGGACAGTCGGTTCAACCTCGCGCATGGTGATGACGATGTAGTTCTCGCGTTCCTCGCCGAGATCTTGCATCCCCTCGTTCGTTCCGACGAATCGGAGGTCGCGGCGCTCCTCAAGGGCTTCAACGAGGCGCTGGCCCGCGACGGGTATGAACTGTATGCCTCCGATTGGATTAGCGGGCACGCTGTCTATGGCTGGCGGCGACTCGACGCGTTTCACGGCTCAGCGCCCGAGTTGCGTCTGAGCGAGCGGCCGCTCACGGATCCTGCGGTGCTTCAGGAGCATCTCACTCGGATCCGGGCCGGGCTGGTGGCTGACCCGGCGGCGGCGATCTCCTCGTGCAAGAACCTGCTCGAGAGCCTGTTCAAGATCATCCTGGACCGCAGTGGCGTGAGTTACGGCGGCAACGACGACGTGCCGCGCCTGTATCGCAAGGTCGCCGAGCTGCTAGCTCTGAATGCGGAAGCCGTCCCCGAGTCGGCTCGCGCCAGCCAGACCTCTCAGCAGATCCTCCGAACGCTCGTGACGACTGTGAGCTCACTTGCCGAGCTGCGCAACGAGCTCGGAATCGGACATGGGCAATCGTCTCGCAGCGCAGCGCTTGCTCGCCATGCCCGTCTCGCTCTGAACGCAACCGTGACAATCGCGGAGTTCGTCCTCGATACGTGGCAGGCGCGCATCGAGTCTGGCGCGTTGGAGCTCCCCAGCTGACTTGCGACCGCTTCGATCACATCCGGCGGATATTAGCGAGTGCCTCATCGAGGGTGTGGAGCGCGTGGAGGACTTGGATCGAGCGGCTGAAGATCAGGCTCTCAAACATGGCGTCGTCGGTCTTGGGCATGACGGAGCGAGAGACGACCCAGGCGGCCCCTGATTCGATGCCGACGTCGTCGCTGAACATGTGTGCGGCGACCTCGTTGCGGATCTTCACGAGCGTCTCTTTGAAGGAGCGGTCATCGGCTATGTCCCGGACGCTTGCCTTGTAGGTGTTCTGCCCCGCGGTGAGCCCCTCGATGTCGATGAAGTCAGCGAACCGACCGGTCTGCGTGCGTGCAGTGCGTTGCAGGTCTCCCAGGACCCTGTAGACGCCTTCGATGCTCTCGCGCAGGACGAGGGCGAGGAGCTTCTCGGTCGTGACCCGCGCAGCGGGGTCTGCGGCCATGGCGCGCAGCAGCACGCGCATGTCGACGTCGATCTGGACGATGAAGAACCGAGCGGCCGCGTATGCCTTGACTACCGCAGCCTCGTCGCCGGCGCCAGCAACGCTCTCGACGTCACGCGCCCGGTGCTCGAGGGCCTCGACAGCGAGCGGGATGGTGCGGTCGAAGCCAGCGACGCTGTCGGCGTTGGATGGCGGCTGGCTGGGGCTGCTCATCGTCTCAGCGTGCCACCGAATCGGCGGGGCCGGTGGACGTCGATCGAAAGTCATCTTAAAGTTAAGGCATGAGTGGGTTGTTGGTGCATGGGCCGCGGATGATCGGGGCGCGTCGGCAGTTGTCTATCCCGCGGCGCGTGCTGGTGTCGGCGGGGATCGAGGTGCCGGGTCGGGTGCGGTTCGAGGTGGCCGAGGGGGTGGTGTGTGTGCGTCGCGCGGAGGAGGGTGAGGAGGGTGCTCAGATGGTGTCGAAGGTGGGCCAGCTTGTGACTCCGCCGTGGGTGATGCAGACTCTCGGGGTTGGTGTGGGCGGTGCGATCTATGCTCGGCCGCGGGCTGACGCCGTTGTGGAGGTCCTAGCCGGGTCTCGTCTGCAATTTGAGCTGGAGGGGGCAGCATGAGCATCTCGATCGTGCTGCAGACCCCTCGTCGGACTGCTGCCGATCGCGCGTGGGGTGAGCCCGGGCTGCGGGATGCCGCGGCCGCTCACGCGACTACGACGCTGCTGCCGGGCGCGGCGGTGTTGCCGTTGACGACGTTCCTGGACGCGAACGTGTATCCGGTGGTCGTCTGGGACCGGCGCGCGCTGTCGTTGCGGCTGACCCGGATGGATGGCCCGGCGGTGTCGACGGATGCCGTGCGTGACCTGCTGGATGCGGGGTGCCCGACGGTGCTGCGGGTCGCGGCGATGGTCGGGGTGGGCGCGCCGACGCCGACGAGGCGGGCGTTGCGGCCGCTGCGGTCACTGGCGAGGACGATCGGGATGTTTCCCGTGTTCCCGCGCCGGTCGCCGCTGGTCGCGGAGGAGTTCGACGCGCAGGGGACGGCGCTGGTGGTGTGTGACGAGTCGAGCGTCGAGGTGCATGTGGGCGGCGATGCCGGCGTGCGGGCGGGCTCGGCGTTGAGCCCGTTGTGGCGTCGGGTGTATGAGGAGCGGTTGTTCGAGTGGGCGATCCGGTCGGATGCGCTGCCGTGCGCGTTACCGGCCGTCGAGGGCCTTCACCCAGGAGTCGAGTGAGCGGGCAGGCGCCCAGCGGACGTCTTCCATCTCGACCTGGATCTCGGAGTGCAGGGTCTGGGCGTTCATCGCCTTCTCGCGGAACGACTTGAGGTTCTCCTCGCGGGTTCCGGAGAGCAGGTTCGCCGCGAACGTGGCGATCGAGCCGATGCTGTGTTCGGGTGCGGTGTGCTCGGTGACGTGGTCGAAGACCGCGCCGCCTTCGCAGATGTTGCAGTCGCACCAGAAGTAGTCGGCGGGGACCTGCGCGGCGACCAGCGGGAGCCGCTCGAGCAGGTGGTAGGACATCAGCCGCGGGACCAGCACGGAGGTGCCGGGGCTGCGGCCGCCGCCCTTGGAGGGCCAGATGTGGCGGAGGGTGCTGCTGGTGCCGACCGCGCCGAACCGGGCGCCGGCGGCGACCGCGGCGACGGCGGAGAGGTCGGTGCGCAGCAGCGCGATGCTCACCTGTGAGCCGAGCACGTGCAGCAGGCCGCGGACGGTGTCGACGGCGCCGAACGGGTCGGTGCTGTGGCCCAGGGCGAGGGCGACGGGGACGCCGGCGCGGTCGATCGCGGTGCGCAGCTGGTCGGCGGAGTTCTTCAGGATGAGGGACTCGATGGGCAGCATCGTCATCACAGTCCCGGAAGCCTGGCTCGCGATGTCTGCGCCGCGGCCGAGCGCGAGGTCGACCTGGGCGATGTTCTCGAGGCTGATGTAGCCGGTGTCGGTGAGCGCGACCGGCGCGCCGTGGTCGAGTTGCCAGGTGACCCATTCGAGGCTGAGCGGTGCGTCGCCGGTGGCGCGGTTCTTGCCGGAGTAGCGGTTCGCGTCGAACAGGATGCGCGATTCGGGGCCGGCGATGGAGCGGTGGGTGGTGAGCAGCTTGTCGGCGGCGGCGGTCTTGTTGCCGCCGGCGACGGTGTAGAGGGCGGTGATGCCCGCGTTGCGGCTGAACGCGGCGATGCGGTCGACCTTGGACTGCGGTGCGTGGATGAGGATGGCGCTGTCGATGCCCGTCCCGGCGGGAACCGGGGCGGGATGGTGACCGGAGGGCGGGGCGAGGTCGGTCATGTTGCGGCTCCCAACGTGATCGGAACGAGGTTCTCGGGTTGAGGGTTCTCCCCGAGGTAGTGACGGCGGAAGCCGTCTTCGGTCATGCCCGCCAGCCGTGCGATATCGGCGACGCTCTGGTGGCGGATGTTCTTGTGGGCGTTGATGATCTGGGTGAGGGTGGACGGGGTCTCGACGGCGACGTCGCCGGGTTCGCTGTTGCGCCAGCCCATCTGGCCGAGGCGCATGTTGAACTCGCGGTATTGCCGGTCGGTGATGATCTCCAGGTCGTAGGCGCGGCGGATCAGCGCGCCGATCGACATGCCCCACTTCTCCTTCAGGGTCAGCAGCCGCCGGAACTCTCCGGTGCGCAGCCCTGCCAGGTCGGGGCGGATGCTGTCGGCGGGCGCGAGCAGCTCGCCGGCGAACTTGTTGGCCTGGTCCTCCTGCTCAGGGCCGGGGATGTCGTGCATCAGCAGGTGCCCGAGCTCGTGCGCGACCGTGAACCGGAGCCGGTCGGGGGCGAGGCCCTTGGTTACCAGCATCATCGGGAACCGGGACTGGTCGCCGGGCCAGGTGGAGACGGCGTCCTGCCCGGGGGTCGAGAGGGGGCGTTCGATCACGATGATGCCGGCGGACTCGACGATGCCGACGAGGTTGCGGATCGGCCCGTCGCCGAGGTCCCAGCGTTCCCGGAGCCGGCGAGCGACCTCGCGGGGATCGCCGTCCAGGTCGATCGGGTCACGGACCAGGGTGCGTTGCGGCTGCGGCGCGATCCCGGTGAGCAGGCCCTCCATCGTGAGCCTGGTCAGGTGCGTGAGCGCTTCGATGCGTCGCATCGTGCGAACCGTCATCGTGCTCGCCCGGCGGCGGTGGTGCAGGCAGCTGATCGCTAGGCCCGGGACGGTGGGCTGCTCCTCGAGGATCTCCGGCGGGCAGTCCAGCGCCTTC
Source organism: Microbacterium sp. bgisy189 (assembly GCF_057707225.1). Taxonomy (NCBI): domain Bacteria; kingdom Bacillati; phylum Actinomycetota; class Actinomycetes; order Micrococcales; family Microbacteriaceae; genus Microbacterium; species Microbacterium sp. bgisy189. The sequence continues at coordinate 65,247 of NZ_JBYIPT010000012.1, forward strand.
ACGAGCGCGTCCCGGCGATCCGGGGTGAGCTCCAGCGCCCCGGTCTCCAGGCGGGAGATGACAGCCTGCGAGACCCCCGCCTCTCGCGCCAGCTCGGTCTGGTTCCAGCCCTTCGCCTCACGCAGCAGGGTGATCATCGAGATCGCCGCATCCGCCATCAGTCACCTCCGCCGACAAGGCTAGCATAAGAACTGCATTGTTTGCCGGGTACATGTGCCGCTTGGTCGAGCGGCGTGTCGCCAGATAGTGGGTTGTGGTGCGAGGGGCTCCCCTATGTGCGGGACGGATCGTTGGCGATGCCCATCATGCAGCAGGCCTCCGACTCCGACGCCGAAGTCTGGGGGTGCGCGATCCCGGCAGGTCTCTCTCGAGGAGGTCGCCATGACCGGAACGTCGACGCTGGTGGAGTTGCTACTGGCCCGGATCGAGCAGGACGAGCGGATTGTCGACTTGTCGCACCGGCATCCTCACGCGAGGCGTTACGGACGGCCGCCAGCTGATCGCGGTCGGGTCGCTATTCACGCTGGAACACTGCTATCGCTGTCCGACTCCCGCACACCTTCCTGTCGATCGGGCGTAAAGGCTCGCCCTCGCGCGATCACGGACAGTGATCGCTCGCCCCAGGGCGCGCCGGTCGGTCAGCGGAGGCAAGTTCGATGGTGAGTTGGCGGTCGACGGCGCGCGCGATTCGTCGAAGTGTGGAGAGGGTGGGCTGCTGAGATCCGTTCTCGATGGCGGAGATGACGGACTGCTTCGAGCCGACTCGATCTGCGAGTGCCGCCTGGCTGAGACCCGCGGCCGTGCGCGCCTGATAGACCATCTCTGCCATCGCGCGCCGTGCCTCTTCCTCTTCGAGCGCGGCGTCGAACCGTGCGCGCTCGTCTGTCGTCATGGCCGCGAGCGATGCGACTTCCAGCTCCCGAAACGGAGTGCTCATCAGTTCTTTCCTTGCTTGTGTCTTGCTTGCGCCCGACGAGCTCGAAGAATCTCGCCACGCTCATTGTTGCGCCATGTGCCCGCGGACTGCACCGTGTAGGCGGGCTTGCGTCGGTCGCGTTTCCGTAGGACACTTCTCTGTTCTGCTTGGAAGGGGCACCGGTGACGCACGATGATGGCGATGTCGACTGGGAGGAGGTCATCCGCGGCATGATCGCGCGCAGCGCCGAGTCTGCTCCCACCGAGCCGGGGGTATACCGGATGCCGTGTGGGAACTGCTACGTCGACTTCTTCCTCACCTCGGACGGCGCCGAACGGTGGCTCGTCCCCGGCGATGAGCGCAGCTACACCCGCGACACCGTCGCCGTCGCCCGGCACGGCGACTACCCGTGGGAGCGTATGTACACCCTCGCCCACGCCGCCGCAGAGATCCGGCGCCGCGCGGCCGACGTCGGGAGACCCGTTGATGCCTTGATTGAGGAACTGGCAATGATCGCGGAAGCGGCGGACGCAGCCGAGAACGAGGAGATCGCCCGCATCGTCCGGGAACGGCCCACCGACAGTGAGGACATCCCGCTGGCCGACCTCGCTCGGAAGTTCGGGATCGATCTCGACGAACTCTAGCGATATCTATCCGGGTCTATCGAAACGCTAGACATCGCTAGATTCTGCAAGAGCATCCATCACCTGCGAGAGGCCTGCCATGAGTGAGTATCCGTGGTTCGACTTCGACCAGGTCGACTACGTCACTGCGGACACCCACTTCGACCACGCGCGGATCAGCGAGCTCGCGGAACGCCCGTTCACCACCGTCGACGACATGAACACCGAACTCGTCCGCAGTTGGAATGAGGTCGTCAGCCCGACCGATGTGGTGCTGCATCTCGGGGATGTCGCACTCGGACCGATCGAAGAATCGATCGGCCTCACCGCGCAGCTGAACGGTTGCCGATACCTGGTACCCGGAAACCATGACCGGGTGTCGCCCGCGACGCAGTCGAGGAAGGCGATCGAAAGGTTCGCGCCGCTCTACGAGGCGGCCGGGTGGACCATCCTGCCGGAGGTCATCGAAGGGACCCGGCGCGGGTACCGGATCCTCGCCTCCCACTACCCCTACAAGGGCGACTCCCAAGAGTCGGACCGGCACACCACGCACCGGCCGCGCTGGGACGACGGGATCCCGCTCCTGCATGGCCACACCCACGCACGCGATCACGGCCCCATCGGCCACCAGTTCCACGTCGGCGTCGACGCCCACGGGTACGCGCCCATCCCCTTCACCGTCATCGACGCCTGGATCCGCAACCTGCCGGACGTCGAGCCGTGGCTCGATGTCACGATCCGTGAGGCCCGTCAACTCGTCGCGGACTTTGACGCCAGCGAGACCTCGAACTCCGATGCCCTGTTTTACCAGATGGGATACAACGAACTGCTGATCGCGCTCGAGGACCTCCTCGGCGCGCTGGACCGCCAGTGGCCCCGCCGTGACGAATCGTGTTGATCGCGAGCAGCAGTCATGTGCCGGCGGAACCGCGGAGCCGTGTCAAGGGAAAGCGATGCTGTGGGATTGAACGGCAGCCCGATCAAAATCGGGCCAGTTTGTGACGGCTCTCATGAGACAAATCGGTGCCAGCGTCGATCCGGTCGAGCAAGGGGTTCAGGTCAGCGGGTTCACGCATGACAGTTGGTCATGAGATCCCACAATCAGCCGCCGGTCTGTCAGATCGTATACGTACTGCCGCACACCCGAAGCGGAGGGCGGCATCCCTACCGTCACGACGCACCGTCCCGGGAACCACCAGCGGAGAGCCTTCACTGAGAGACTGCCGTAGGCGCGAATCGTGGTCTCGTAACCTCAGCATCATGATCTCCGGAGAGATCAGTCGCGGACTCGTACGGTATCTACGCGGCAGCCCGGAGAGAGGGAGCAGATGGGCCACTACGACCTCAATCGCATGGGCTGGCAGCAGTTCGAGCACATGCTTCAAGCTCTCGCAAAGGCCGAGCTGGGCAATGGTGTACGCCCGTTTGGGTCCGGTAAGGATGGTCAACGCGACGCAACCTTTGAAGGTCGGGTCACTTTCCCTGTGGGCAGCGCGAGCTCTTGGAATGGATACGGCGTCATCCAGGTGAAGCACCACGAGAAGCCAACCACAGCTACCGCCGACTGGAAGTGGTTCATCGAGGAGGTGCGCGGCGAGATCCGCGGCTGGCTCGGCAAGAAGCGTCTCGGCAAGAAGACACCGAAGTACCTCCTCTTCGCCACGAACGTGGCGCTCTCCGGCACGGAGGGCAGCGGAGGGAAGGACCAGTTTGAGCTTCTGATGAGCAACTCGGCCGCCGAGCTGGGTTTGGACGGCTGGTTCGTCTGGGATTACGCGGAGATCCGCACGATGCTCGACAAGCACACCTCGATACGACAGCGGTACCTCGAACTGATCGTGACCGGCGACTTCCTCGTGCAACTCGAGTCTCTGCTGCCCAAGAGGACCGCACTTGAAGCCGACAGGCTGGCGGGTCACGCTGTCGCGGAACTCATCACCCGACAATGGGTTCGCACCGGCGACGCCGGCTACAGCGACACCTCAAAGGTCCGACTGGCGGACATTGCAATCGATCTCCCGTGCGTATGGCGCGCGGGGCCCGCCAACGAGGCCGAAGGCCGACGCATGGCTGCACGCGTAACGCTCGCGATCGGCAATCGCGCATTGTCCAGCTCTGGGGGCTCCGGCCCGCAAGGTGTGGTCCTGATCGGAGGACCGGGCCAAGGAAAGAGCACCATCGCGCAGGTGATTGCACATGCTTACCGGGTAGCGTTCCTCCGCGACACCGACATAACCCGATACGGCGCCAACGCGAAGCACGCTTTCGACGGCTTGCGCGACCGTCTCACCACCGCCGGGATCCCAGCCCCGAAGCGCCGACGCTGGCCCATCGTCGTCGAGCTGGCCAAGGCAGGAACGTCGGTCGCTCGAGACGAAGGCGCCTTCTCGCTCCTCAAGTACATCGCTGACTCAATCCTCGTGGAGGGAAACCCGACCGACCCGAGCGCCCTGCTGGAATGGATGAGCAGCTGGCCGGCCTGCCTCATCCTTGACGGCCTCGACGAGGTTCCAGATGCGAAAGTGCGCAGCAGGCTGATCGATGCCATCAGCAGCTTCGTGAGCGAACTCAGCGCTCAACGCGCCGACGTTCTTGTCGTCGCCACCACTCGCCCGCAGGGGTACCGCGGAGAGTTCGGCGACGCTCTACCGTGTGAACAGTTGGAGTTGCTCGAGTTCACGGAAGGCGAAGCGCTGAGCTACTCCGAAGCGCTCACAGCCGTCCGAACGTCGGAAGACCCAGACCTCGCCGCGCAGGTCACCGAGCGGCTCATCACCGCTGTTCACGAACGAGTCACGCAGAGACTGATGACGACACCCCTGCAGGTGACGATCATGACCGCCCTTGCAGAGGAGGCCGTTGACCTTCCCAGCGACCGGTTCGAGCTCTTCGATCGCTACTACAAGGTGGTGTACGAGCGGGAGCTCGCCAAGAGCGAGGCGTTCGCCGAACTCAAGACACTCCGCCAACACATCGATCACCTGCACGAACAAGCCGGCATCAAACTGCAGGCACGCACCGAACAACCTGGCAAATCCGACGCCGTACTGACGAAGACGGAAATCGGTCGAATCCTCCGCAGGCGTCTCACCATGGCCGGATTCGATGAGACTGAGTCGGAGACGATTGCGGACAAACTCCTTCGGCTCTCCACCGAACGGGTCGTCATGCTCGTCTCACGCAGGCCGGCCAAGTATGAGTTCGAGGTCAGATCCCTGCAGGAGTACATGGCAGCGCGAGCCCTCACGGACGGCGACGACGCAACCGTGCTCGGCGGACTGAAGACGCTCATTCCGTCTAGCCACTGGCGAAACACCTGGCTCCTCGCCGCGGGAAGACTTCTCAAGCGGCGCGAGCACCTCACAGACGAAGTCATACAGATCGTGACCGAGTACGACACCACCACAGCAGAAACTCCATTGACCGCCCTCGGTGCCGGACTCGCTGGTGAGCTCTATCTCGACAATCTCGGCGCTGAGTTCCCCGCCGTGAGACGCGCGCTGCTAACGAGCGCGATGGCGCAGTTCGCGGAAACTGCTCCAGAGTTGCCCCGATCACTCGCCGACCTTATGGATCTAGCGCTATCGCAGGCCGAGCGCGAAAGCGCAATCGCGCTGGAGTCGCTGCACGAACTCAGCAGAAAGAACCTCTCCAACCTCGCGACCAAGTACCTCAGCGAGCACAGCAGCGGCATGTCGCCGGCAGCCAAACAAGCACGAACCACGCTCACCGAAGGACGCAAGTACATCAAGCCCGGCGGCCAGACGACGCGAGCACGAGCGCAGATCCTCGCACGACACCTCGCACGAGTCGCTGCCACGGTGCCCGAGGCACTCGTGCTGGTCGAGCGGCTGAATGAGGAAGCCGCATCGACCAGCAGTAGCAGTGGCGCAACGGCGTCGGTGGCGCTCCTCCAGGCGATGGACCAACCCGCGGCACGAGCAGGACTCGCTTCCACGATCAGCTCGATGGCCCATAGTCAGCCCGACGCGGCACACTATGGGACTGTTCTGCTTCGCCAACACGCGTCTAGATCGCTTCGAGGGCAAGGGTATGCCGGGTAAGTCGGGTGTTGCGCTCACCGGCCAAGCCGCCCGAATGCGTGCGAGCCCTTGACCTTGTCCGGGCGGGTGTCTTCTCGTCGGTGCCATCGTCGGCGGGCGACTCGGATCGATTGTTGGTGCAACGCTTCCGGGAACTGCTCACCGCTTTGTCACGGTCGCGCAGGTTGTCGCATCGCGGGGTACTTTGCGTATGGTGCTGCGGCTGCGATTTGCCATCGTCGGGCGACGCTTGGCGCCACGCCTGTGAGGTCACAGAGAGGACCGATCGGCATGGTGCTGGCGAGGTTGAGCATTGCGGAGCCTCGGAGCGCGACAATGCTGCAGCCGAGCGCTTCGAGGCTGGTCACGGGACGGTCGTAGTCGACATGCGCACCCGCCCTGAGCTTGGAGGGAAAGAGCCAATCGGAATCGGTATCCCATCGTCGGGGCGCGTCGATCTGGCTTCGAATGAGCTCTGGGAGTGGCGGTGGCAGGGTGATTGGAGTCTGTCCAAGCCGAAGTTGAAGGGTGTTGCCATCATCGATGATGTCCGCGCGCGTGAGGCGCAATACGTGGGAAGCGGGTCGACCGTAGAGGCCGCTGATGAGACCTGTGATCCGCGTGATCAGCGGCAGCGACTCGTCGGTGCTCAGTCTCTGGAGCCACTTCTTGTGTTCGTCTGGTGGGTAGCTGGTCGCTTTGAGACCGCTGGGATGCTTGATGGGTCGGAGCCGTCTTGCGCGGCCCGTCCGCGCGGCCCAGCGGAGAAAGTTTCGCAGGGAGGAGGCTTCCTTTGGGTTGTCGTCGAGGTACTGCTCGACGACGCTCTGCGGCGCTGTCCCGAGATCGATGCCGTTCTGGTCGAGGTGGTTGAGGAATCTCTCTGCTGTGCGGCAGATCAGTCGCGCCCGCATGTAGGACCCGTCCGTGATCCCCTTTTGCCTGATGAGCTGGCGGGTGCGTGCGGTGACTTCCCATCGGCAGAACGGTGTGAGGTGTCGCGCGACAGAGTCGGGCCGGTCGCTGAGGAAGGCGTCGAGCCATCGCTCGAACCGGACTCCACCTTCATCGCGCGGCTTGAGGATGCCGACGTCTGTAAGCGAGTGCCGGAGTAGGTTGGCAGGCTGGAAGGCTGGATGATCATCGAGTGCAGTGTGGCTGATCGGGATCTCCTCACGCAGCATCTTCCGGAGCAGGGCTGCGGTGCGGCTTCGCTTGGTCCACTTCGCCATCGATTGGGGTTCAGGGTGATCGAGTAGCCGCACTTGCAGGGGTGCGAGGAGCGAGCGCGTTCGCGCGGTTCCTTCGGCAAAGAGGTCATTGACGCAGTCGGTTGCGTGGCAGCGATGGCAGATGCGGCCGTACCGTGGCTCTTCGTTGCCACAACGTGGGCATGCGTATCGGGGTGGGGTTCCGGCGCATGTGCTGCAAACCAGGTTGCCGGCTTCGTCCACCGCGACGAGCAGAGCACTCGTGTAGCAGGTGGGGCACTTCTTCTTCGTGGACTTGGCGTGCCGGTAGCACGACTCGCAGGTGTCTCCTCCGAGGAAGGAGACGGCGATGGTCGTGGTCTTGTGGCAGTGGACACATCGCCCGATGCGTCCATCCGCGCAGTTCTCGCAGACGCTATGGCCGTCGACTCGCTTGTGCGCTGGCTGCATCCGATCGCAGATCGTGCAGAGCCGGTAGTTGGCGGGATCCTTCCTCCAGCACGTCCCGCACACGGCCGAGCCGTCTTCGAGTCTGCGTCGAATGATCTTAGGGAGGTGGCATCGGCCGCAGATCTTCGGTGTCGCCTTGGTATAGCACCCGTGACAACATCGTGAGCCGTCGGGGTGATTGGCTCCGAGCAGCAGATCTCGATCACAGTGTGTGCAGGCCGGCACGACAACATCGTGCCCTTGTGCGCGGGCGAGTCGGAGAAGCCGCTGCGCGGAACGACTCATCTGCTGATCGCCGTTGTGCGCGTAGTTGGGCGAGGTTTGCAGGTATTGGATGAGCCAGGCCCGGGCGGTCGGCGTTTCTACGACTAAACCGAGCATCTCGGCGACACCCGCCTTGCCGATCGTCTT